>JANLSE010000415.1:0-12000 GCA_031362265.1 Roseiflexaceae bacterium | reverse complement strand
TGTGTGGTGTGTGTGGTGTGATATGATATGTGTGATATGGTGTGTGTGATATGGTGTGTGTGATATTGTATGATATTGTGTATGAGTTGACGTAGGAGCGAATAGGAATTCCCCCATGGTGCCAACCGAACTCTACCGCTTATTACAATGCCCAACATGCGGCTCGCGCGATCTGGTTGTTAACGACGCTGGGGTATGTTGCACAGCGTGCGCAAATGAATACCCACGCGCTGATGGCTATATTGATCTGATGCCACGCGGAGTAGCGTTTAACTATATCTCCAAATATGTCTCCGAAGAAGAAGAGTTATCCGAAGAGCTTGATTATCGCGAGCTTGCTCCGCCACTGTTGGCAGCGGGCGTGCGTGATCGGGCATTAGCGCGGCTGCTTGAGCTTGGCCCGCAGGATATTGTGCTCGATAGTGGTTGTGGAACCGCGAAGCACGCGGTCTGGAATGCGAAGCGGGTTAAGCTCATGGTTGGTGCTGATCCAGCAACCATGTTTGCCGATGATGCCCTTACCACAGTTGCGCTTACCAAGGCAGATGCGCGCCGCCTGCCATTTGCGGATGGTGGCTTCGATAAGGTCTTTTGTATTGATGTGCTTGAGCATTTCCCAATCGATGTTATTGATGATTATCTTGCTGAAACTGCACGTGTCTTACGGCCAGGTGGGCGTTTCCTGGCCTTTTCAAATACACGGGATAAATCTTCCCTGCAGCCGTTGGTTGATGCCAGCCGCTGGGTTGGGCGTCAATTTGTTCGGGCCGGGGTTTATGACTTTGAGCGTGAGGCGCGCCGCAAATCCGATCATGTGAAAGCGCTGGCGACATGGGAGGATGTGTTGGCGGCAATGCAGCGCGCCGGGCTGAAACCTGTCAAAGTTGTTTTTTGGAATAGTGTTTTTACCTCCTTTGTTGAACATGTCGTTATGAAGCTGGGTGAAGCCGCGTTTGGGCGTACCAAGCAGAATACCAAGCGCCAGGCCGTAGCGAGTAACGTAGTAGGGCAAACCCCCGTTGAGCAAGCTATCTACCAACCATCGGATGGAACAGTTCGTGAGATTCGTGCACGCCAGCGCATGCGCGGTATGCTCACGCGGCGCGGCCCAGCCTACTATGCACTCATGGCTGTTACACTGATGATGGAACTGGATCTCTGGCTGTTTGGCTCACTGCGCTCCGGAAGCTACTTTATTGTGGTGGAGAAGTAGCGCAGAGGGCAGAACCGCAGAACCAAAGAACCAAAGAACCAAAGAACCAAAGAACCAAAGAACCAAAGAACCAAAGAACTGACACGCCACTCCGTGTGCTGTGCAGCGGTAGGAATATACATCTTGCGCCTTTGCGCCTTTGCGTTTTACGTTCCAATGCTCCAATGCTCCAATGCTTCATCGCTTCATTGCCATATGACACTTACCTACCAACCGATTCCTGAAACTGATTACGATTCGTTTGCGCAAAGTGCGCAGATGGCATTTGGCGATGATACTGAAATCGTTTTGCGCTGGCTTCGATCCATCGATCGGCCAACCGAACTACGTGGCATGTATGCTGATGGGCGGCTTGTAACACAGCTGGAGCTTTACCCATTTGAGGTGCAGTCTGGGCAGACACCGCTTGCCGCTTGTGGGATCGGCGCTGTCTCCACACCACCACACGAGCGAAGGCGCGGCCATGTGGCGCAGATTCTGCGGGCGGCCTGTGATGAAATCCGTGAACGTGGCATGTCGATTACGCTGCTTGGTGCGTTCAAAGAATCGTTTTATGGCCAGTATGGTTGGGCGGTGTTTGGCGAACGGCGCTATTATCGTGGCGCTCCACAACTCTTTGCGCCATTCAAACCACTCGCTGGGCAGTTTACGCCAGCAGGGGTTGAGCAGATCGATGAGCTTGATGCCATTTACCGCACAGCACTACGCGGGCGATTTGGCCTTGTTATACGTAGCCCAATTTGGTGGCGCAGAAAAGTGCTCAGTAATGATTACTGGCCACGCTACCACCACACCTTTATTTGGCGCGATCCAACCGGCCATGGCCGTTCATATCTGATCTACCGGATTGTGCAAGAGGGTGAGAAGCAAGTACTACGTGTGCATGAGGCTGTCGCACTCGATCCACAGGCCCGTTCACAGTTATTTGTTCTGCTCGCCAATTTTCGCGATCAAGTTGATGAAATTCAACTGCGTGCACCTGCCGATGCACCTGTCAATTTGCTCTTCCCAGATAGCCTGGAGTGCCATACTGAGCCGCTCGATATGCTACGGATTGTTGATGTGGCCATGCTCCTAAATGCATATAGCTACCCCCGCGAGGCAACGGGCCGCCTGACGATTGCGATTAGCGATAATTGGCTGCCACACAATAATGGCGTCTTTGCACTCGAGGTCGCCGGTGGCGTCGGGCAATGCACTCGTGTCGCGGATACTACGGAGGCTGGGTTGCGCTGTGATATTCGTGCTCTGGTGCCGGTCATCAGCCGCTATGTGAAACCACGAACCGCAGCTGCATTTGGCCTACTGGAGGCTCCTGATCGGGGTGCGCTTGGGTTGGCCGAGCAATTCTTTGCGGGATTAGCACCATTTCTATCGGATTCGTTCTAATGCGTATGCACCACAGAGGGCCGCCAAACGCAGCTCTCTATTCATTAGTAAAACAGGCGGCAAGATGCGACCAATCTATGTTTCACCCATTGGCCGTGGTGGAGTTGATATTGGCATTCAGAATATTCTGCGTGCAGTGCGGCGGGCGGGTGCGCCACAGGCCGAATTGCTACGCTTGCCAGATCGATACAACTTTGCGCCGCAATTCATCCAGCGATATCTACCCGCCGATTGGCACCAAGGGTTTGATCTTACTCAGGGGCGTTCACGTGTCGGTTTTGCCCTGCGGGTGCCGGGGAAGCCGCTTGTCACCACGGTGCATCATCTCACGACCGACCGTGATCTGCAGCCTTATAGTAGCTTTGCGCAGCGCCTGTTCTATCATTTGGTCGAAAGCCGCTATGATGGCTGGTCAATCCAAGCTGCTGACGCGGTTGTGTGTGTCTCGCGCTATACTCAGCAACAGGTTGCCGCAACCTACGCCAAGCACGATACGCATCTGATTTTCGATGGCATTGATACCGATATATTCACACCTACGATTGGGATGGCGCGTGCCGATCTTCTACCAGCCAGCAATGCACGCATTCGATTGCTATTTGTTGGGAACCGCACCCGCCGTAAGGGCTTTGATCTGCTGCCCGCAATCATGGATCGACTGCCAGATGACTATGTGCTCTATTACACGGGTGGCTTCCAGGGCCGTGAGCAAACGCCACCCCATGCACGCATGATCCCGATTGGCTCACCTGATCGCGATGGCCTGGTGGCGGTCTATCATTCATGCGACATACTACTTTTTCCTTCACGACTAGAGGGTTTTGGGATCGCCCCGGCCGAGGCATTGGCATGTGGCCGCCCGGTTGTGACAACCAACGCATCGGCACTCCCCGAGGTCGTTGATCATCAGCAGAATGGGCTGCTCTGCGAACGCAATGATGTGGCGGGCTACGCTGCTGCCGTAAAGGCACTTGGCGAAGACGCGGCATTGCGGCAGCGTTATGGCGAGCATGGCCGCAATAAGGTTGTGCGTTGCTTTGGGTATGCGCCGCTTGGGCAGGGGTTTTTGCAGCTCTACGAGCGCCTGCTGGGCTAGGCTTAGCCTTTGATGCCAGTAAGTGTGATCCCCTGAATAAATGTACGCTGTGTTAAGAAGAATAGCACAACAACAGGTGCGACAATCATTGTTGCAGCTGCCATAAGCGGGCCAAAGGCGGTGCCGGATCGGCTTAAGAAGCCATACAGACCGATCGCCAGTGTGTATTGATCGCGATCACTCAGATACACCAATGGGCCAAGAAAATCGTTCCAATTAGCTAAGAACGTGAAGAGCGCGACAACTGCCAGAGCTGGCCTCGCGAGTGGTAGGATGATCAGACGATAGATCTGAAATTCAGACGCGCCATCAATTTTAGCTGCGGAAGAGAGCTCTTCTGGGATCGTCATATAGAACTGACGTAACAGGAAGATAAAAAAGGCATTGCCACAGAAGGCTGGCCATGTCAGCGGGTGGGGTGTGTTGATCCAACCTAAGTCACGGAAGATCAGGAAGGTTGGGATGAGAGTGACAGGAAATGGGATCATCAGTGTAGAGACAAGCACAATAAATAACGCATCACGGCCAGGCCAACGAATGCGTGCAAAGCCATAGGCGATTAATGAGCAGGAAATCACGCTTGCAACAACATTGAAGAGCGTAATATAGACTGTGTTCTTGAGGTAGACAAAAAACGGAATCATGGTAAGTGCTTGTGGGTAATTACTCCAAGCAAATGGGTTTGGTACCCACTCAATTGGCAACCGAAAAAGCTGAGCAGGCGGCTTAAGTGATGTAGTGATCAGCCAGACAAATGGTATCGCGAATACGAGCGCTAGAATCGTGAGTACCGCATATGCACCAAGGCGCTGGAGCGCCAGAATCCGCCGCTGCGCACGGATTGTTACGCCGCCAGTGATCTGTTGTGGGTTGGATGCTGTTTTGGCGGCCATCAGCTTTTCTCCCCTTCATAATAGACCCAGCGGCCCGATGTTTTGAAAATCACCCATGTGAGTGTAAATACAAAAGCGAACAGTAGCCATGAAAGTGCGCTGGCATAGCCCATCTTAAAGTAGCGGAACGCATTATTGTAGATCAGCAGCGCATAGAAGCTGGTCGATCCAGCTGGGCCACCGCCTGTGAGCACAAACGCAGTCGTAAAGTATTGGAATGTCCCAATTAGACCTAACACAAGGTTGAAAAAGATCGTCGGTGTAAGCATTGGCAGTGTGATGTTCCATGTTTTGGCCCAACTGCCTGCGCCATCTAGCTCAGCCGCCTCATACAACTGTTCCGAGATATCCTGTAATGCCGCGAGATAGATCACCATGCTGCCACCAAAGCCCCATAGCCCGATCAGTACGAGCGCTGGTTTCGACCAAGTTGGGTCGGCGAGCCATCCCAGGCCGGGCAGACCTAAGCGCTTGAGTAACTGATTGACGAGGCCGAATTGTGGATTGAGCATCCAGCCCCATAATAAGGCTGAGGCGACATCTGGAACAATACTTGGTAGGAAGAAAATGGTGCGATAGATCGCGAGGCCACGTACCTTCATGTTGAGCAACAGTGATACACTCACCGAGACAAGCAGCCCAAGTGGGAGTGCGACTGCCGCATACCAAAGCGTATTGCCGATCGCGCGATAGAAGAGTGGGTCGTTGGTGAAGGCCTCAATATAGTTGTCCAGCCCGATCCATTTTGGTGGTGAGACCACATCATATTGAGTGAAACTATAGTAGAACGAGGCTAGCACCGGGTAGATCGTAAATACCATCAGCCCAAATAGCCAGGGCGAGATGAATAGCAACCCATTGATAAGATTGCGCCGCACTATCGGGTTCATCGGCCGCCGCTGCGTTCGTGTAAGTACCTGAGCCATAAGCGTTGCTCTTGCCCTTTATGGTTAGGATATGGGTCGGCTTTATGCTATATGTGTTTTGGTGGAAGCGGCAAGCAACATCTGTCGTTTCCACCAAACCTCTTCTTACAAAACCTTCTTATGCCTTGATCTTATCCAGTTCGCCCTGAACGTTCTTGGTGACCTCATCGAGTGCGGCCTGCGGTTTCATCTCGCCGCGCACAACAAGATCATAAACCCGGTTGAGCTCATCCTGATAGAAGCTCTGCACTGGGATAGCCGGGAAATAGTTCTTGCCGATTGCGCCAGTCTCGCCGAATTTGCTGAGGTAGGGCACCATACGGTTGCTGGAACCTAGTTTGGCCTTGACACCATCCTCCCAAGTTTTGAATTGAGCCTGGACACATGTGCCATTGAGGGTTTTATAACCCATCTCGGCCGATTTGTCGATGAAGGCGTATTTGATGAACTTGGCAGCTTCAGGGCCAAACTTGGCCTTGGTTGGAATCGATACCTGCCAGCCGCCAATCATATAGTTGGCGCGCTCGGCCTCGGTACCGTTCACGGTTGGCCAGAACGCAACCCCATAGTCGATATCAGGCGCATGCTGATCAAGTGCCTCATATGTCCAGAATCCATCGAAAAGGTAGGCGGCCTGTTTGGTGGCAAACGGGTTACCAGCTTCGTAGGCACCTGGGCGCTTGTTGAAGGCTGCTAATTTATTGACATCCAGTTCCTTGACATAGGTCGCAAGGTTCTCAAGCACCGCTACATTAGCGGGGTCGTTCGCGGTAATTTTACCACTTGCTGCGTCGTAAAATTTGCCGCCGAAAATGAACGACCAATTGACCAGTTGACCAGATGAGGGGCTGTATCCAATACGTGTGATCTCACCTGCGGAGTCTTTCTGTAAGATTGCTTTGGAATGTGCGATCAGCTCGTCAAATGTGGCGGCTGGCTTTTCGGGATCAAGGCCAGCATCCTTGTAGACATCTTTGCTGTAGTACATACACCAATAGTCGGCGCCACCTGGCAGTGCATACAGTTTGCCCTGATACTGGCCGCTATCCCATAGTGGGGTAACAAAATCCTCACGCTTGACACCTGCCTCTTTGGCGATCTCATCGAGCGACATGATCGCACCTTTGGAGGCCATTGTGGTAACTTGCGCTGAGCGCATGATTGTGACATCAGGCAGCGTATCTGCAGCAATCAGGGTCGTGAGTTTGGTCACCCAATCCGGGTCGAAGTTCCATTCCAATGCGACACTTGGATTAAGCTTGGTGAAATCTGTGCCAATCTCAGTCATCAGGTTATTGTAGATATCACCCCAATTCTCCCAGAGCACATTGAGTGATGCACTGGTTGCCGCAGGTGCGGGTGCTGCGGTTGGTTCAGCCGGTGCGGCTGTTGGTGCTGTGGCTGCAGGCGGTGGTGGTGCGCCACCACAGGCTGCGAGCAGTGCAGCGCTGCTCATTGCAGTGCTGAGCCGTAGGAAATTCCGGCGCGAGAGATGTTGGTTTGCCATGGGATGCCTCCTCTGTATTGGACAATCTTCTATCGCAGTAGCGTATCGCTACAGTCCACAATCGATCACTGGTAATGTTCTCGTAGCGTGGCATGGAATGGCAACGCTGCGATCTCATCAATCAGGGTGTTAGCTTGGGATGCAGATCGTGTCCAGGGGTCTTGCATAACAAGCTCCAGAAGCAGTGCGCGGCTACCCTGAGCATAGGCAGCCAGTTCTAGATTGACAGGGGCCACACAATCGCGCAGCAGGTATGAGAGTGCCGCAGGCGGCAGGCCATCCGTCTGAATCCCCTGGATTCCGCGCCGACTGACAAGTGCTGGCACCTCGACCTGGAAGTCGAGCGGGATGCCCGGCACATAGCCACCACGATTGGGGATATTACTCAGTATGACGCGCGGAATGTCACAGACAAGCGCTTCTACCATCGGGATAATACTCTCGTGTGAGAGCTCTGGTGGGAAGTGTTCAGTCACACGTGTGGTTGGGTCGGCACTGATCTGGGCGATTTTGGCAACCTCGGCCTCCCCAACGGTGAAGTGACGGTGCCAGAAACGCCCTGGCTCTGCACGCCACTGCCGTTCGGTCGCGTCGTCCTGGTGGTACCACCAGCCCCATGAGCCGCCGCCATCGCCAGCCGTGTCACCGATTGGGAACGCGCCCATACGGCGGTAGATATCACACTTCTTAGGTGAGAGTTCGCCATAATTGCCGCGCTCCCATGCGGAAGGGCCTTGCGTCGCGATCCAGTCGTCGATCAATGGCATGGCATTCTGGCCTTTGTAGAATAGCTTCGTCAGCCAGATAAAGTGATTTACGCCAGGGATTTCATACGTACAGTATTCTGGCTCCAGGCCAAGCTGCCGCATAATTGAGTAGACCCCGCCGAACCCATGGCACAGCCCTACAATCTTGGCCTGCGGATACTTGCGCGCAAGATAGGTAATCCCAGCCTGTACGGGGTTAGCGACCTGGATGTACCATGCGTTTGGGCAGATCGCTACTATATCATCCATAACTGAATCAAACAGTTGCAATTGTGCAAAATTGATCCAGTACGCCTCATCGTGCATAACATGCAGTGACCCACCCCAACGATAGCCAAGCCGCTTAGCGATTTCCCAGCCTGCCCGCAGCCGTGAATGGCTCCCGGCAAGTGCTGCATTTACAACAATATCCGCATCGCGCAATGCCTCTTGGCGGTTAGTGGTTTTGCGTAGATCGAGCTCAATACCAATCTCTTGTGCATAGCGCCTGCACAGCGCATGGATGGCATCCAACCGATCCTGGTTGATATCCATAAAGGTGATGCGCGCGCCATGCAGATTAGGGGTCAGACAGAGGTCGCAGACGATACACAGCGAGAACTCCGCACTGCCAGCACCGATAATACAAATATTGGCACTCATGAATGGCTCCGTATTGCTAAAAGGGCGCTACTGCGCGAGATGGCCGCCATCGACCAGCAAGGTTTCACCATGAATGAAGGAAGCATCGTCCGATGCAAGGAATGCGTAGACTGATGCGACCTCGTGCATCGCGCCGACTCGGCCGAGTGGGATGTAATTGCGCGCGTAATTAGCCACAAACTCTGGGCTGTCAATCGCCGCCGACATTGGAGTGACAATATAGCCAGGGCAGAGGGCGTTTACCCGAATGTTATACGGCCCCAACTCTAATGCCATTGTCTTTGTAAGCATAACCACGCCACCCTTTGAGGCATTGTAATGAGCATATTTGACTTCGCCAGCGATCCCGTTTTTTGAGGCCATATTGATAATCGCGCCGCCACGCCCGCGTGTAACCATGCGCCGCGCTACGGACTGGCCAACCAAAAACATGCCGCGTAAATTGACCGCTATGATTCGATCCCAGTTTTCGGGCGTGATCTGCAGAAACTCTTCCTCCCAGGCGATTCCGGCATTATTGCAGAGGATATCGATACCATTCAGCCAGGTTTCTGCACGCTCGGCAAGGAGTTCTGCCTGCGTGGCATCGCTCACATCGCAGGTAATCCCACTAATTGCGCCCAATGGTGTCAGTTCAGCAATTGTCTGTTCCACTCCCTCGACCTCGTGCCCACAGAAAAAGACTCGTGCCCCCTCTTCGAGAAAGCGCTGCGCAGCCGCTTTGCCAAGCCCACTACTTGCGCCACTGATCAGGACGCCCTTATTCTGGAGACCACGCATGTTTGAACTCCTCTTAGAACCGTGGCACGTCGATCCACACCCCGCCACGCATTGCCGATTCGTGAGCACAGATGCCAGGTGCAGTAAAATCGATCGCACGGGTGACATCAATTGGCGGCTTTGTATTGTTATCGAGCGCTTCAATAAAATCGCGCACCATAAAATATTCCGATGTTCCATGCCCACCAGCCAATGCCTCGGCTGGCAGATCTCGGTCAATTGGGTCGCATGTAAAGGGCTGTGCGCCAGGGTGTTTCTCCATCTCATCTTCGAGATAGAGTTGGCCTTGGGATGCGCCCCATCCAGCACTACGGCCATTCTCAACAAAACCTTTGGTGCCATGCAGTGAGTAGAAGATCAATTCTGGGTGGCGTGGCGCAACCTGGCTACGCAGAATCTTGATCACCGCACCCTTATGGGTTTGGAAGAGCCCAACCTCCATGTCGAGGAAGCCGATACCAGCATCGGGATGGATATGCTGACCACTGTGTAGCCCGGTTGCCTTAACAATATAGTCGTCCATCAGCATCAGAAGCGGCCCGAGGCAGTGGGCACAATACAGGATCGGTGGCCGTGTGTAGCGCCAGTGCCGTTTACCAGTCACTGGATCAACCAAGAGATCAGTGATTTCGTGCAGATACTCGGCCTCAGCATAATGGATATGGCCAAGTCGTCCGGCCGTGATGATCTGCTTCCAGGATCGAATGTAATTGAAATAACAATAATTCTCGGCCATCATATAGTTACGGCCAGTTTGCCGAACTGTGGTTGCGAGTCGCTCGCAGTCATCGAGTGTGTAGGCCGCAGTTTGTTCACATAACACATGTTTGCCGCTCTCAAGTCCAAGGATCGATTGGGCGGCATGGAACCCAATTGGTGTCGCAATCACGGCAACATCAAATGCGCCAGCAATAAATGCTTCAAACTGCGTGTAGAGCTGATTATCCTCAACCTGAAAGCGCGCCCCACTTTCACTTAGGATATCCTGGTTAAGATCGCAGAGCGCGCTAATCTGTACACGCGGATGGGCAGCTAATGTACTCACTAAACCTTGCCCGCGACGCAGGCCCGCAATACCAACACGCCACTTCTTCATTGGGGCTCCTTCAGAGGGTGTTGAAATCTAATAGTCGTTTGCTTCTTTCGGTAGCCAGGGACGCTAGCTAGGCCAGTTCTATTTAATCGGCTGGCATCTCCTTCAATACCTCACGTGCCACCTCTAGTGTGCGATCAATATCGGCCTGAGTATGGGCTGCACTCACATGATTACGCTTCATGGCAACGGGCAGCATAAAGATGCCGCGCTCACACATACTGCGTCGAAACCAAATATCGCGCGCGGTATTATTTGCCAGCAGATCGGTGAATGTCTCGGTTGGCCCATCCATAAAGTAGGGTACAAATACCGATCCAAAACGCCGCATGGTCATTGGAATTCCAAGCTCACGAGTAATCTGCTCGATCCCATTTGCGGCAGCCTCAGCGAGTGCAAAGCAGTGTTTGTGAACCTGACCCTCTTCAAGCACCGCAATCGTAGCTAATGCAGCAGCGACACCAACCGGATGCCCGTTATAGGTTCCTGCAAAAAACACCCCACCTCCCGGCCCGAAGCGATCCATATAGATCGCTTTACCAACCACTGTGGCAATTGGGTAGCCATTTGCCATGGCCTTGGCGAAGGTGCTGAGATCAGGAGTGACTCCGCAGATTTGCTGATAACCGCCTAGCCCATGGCGGAAACCAGTGATGACCTCATCAAAGATCAGAATAATGCCACGCTCAGAGCAAATCGAGCGTAGCGCGGCAAGAAACTCTGGGCGTGGTAACACGCAGCCAATGTTATGTGGAATGATCTCCACCAGAATGGCCGCGATCTCATGGCCACGATCCTGGATGGTTTCCGAAAGCACTTCCACATCATTAAATGGCAACACCAAGGTATGATCAACCACCTCTGGCAACATGCCAAGTGAGAGCAGATCCTTTTGGCCGATCTTCTCGGCTGGTGAGATCACATTCATGGCAACTGCATCATGCCAACCGTGATAGGTTCCCTGGAACTTAATAATTGTGTTGCGTCCGGTGACAGCACGCGCCAATCGTAGGGCTGCATAGGTTGCCTCTGAGCCAGAATTCGTCAGTAGCGCACGCTCGGCAGAGGGGATATGCTGGCAGAGCTTCTCGGCTAACTCCACCTCAATCTCGCTGACGCCAGCGCCGATGATATCAAGGCGCTCAATCACATCATGCACTGCTTGACTGACGATTGGATTATTATGCCCTAGGATGATCGGCCCAAATGCGGCGTGGTAATCAAGATACGCTTTGTCATCGGCATCGTACATATAGGCGCCGTGAGCGCGGTTAATTGCGAGTGGCCAAGGCATGCGCCGGTTGCCAGAATTCACGCCGCCAGGGATAACACGTGCGGCGCGCTCGGCCAGCGCTGCGTTGAGAGTCTCAATGAGCATATTGCCCTCATAAATGGATGTGTGATAAATAGATGTGTGCCAATCGTCAATTCGTGTTAATGAGCGCATTGGTTATGAGTAACAGTTGCTACGGTGCGCCGCCATTAACTGACAAAGAGATCAGTGAGTCGCTGACGCAGTGATTGGGCATGGTAGATTGTCAGACGTGCAGCCGCCTCGGGATCACGACGTATAAGTTCAGCTAGAATTCCTGCATGTTCGTCAGTCGATGTTTGCATATTGCGTGGGTTGACATTTGCCCCAACACTAAGCAGATACATATCGGTGCGCTCTTCGTTCTGTACGACGAGATGTG
>JANLSE010000397.1:0-16675 GCA_031362265.1 Roseiflexaceae bacterium | reverse complement strand
GGGATGCGATATTTCAGCTGAACCCGTTGTGGATCGAGATGCTCCATTGCCTCAAAAATGCCACGCTTGCCCGTCACTAGTTCCATAATTGTGCCAATATAGCGGGTTGGCGTGATAATGCTGATTGTCATTACTGGTTCTTCAATGGCCGAGATCAGCCCGGTCTCTGGCATCTCCGAGGGGTTGTCCACCGTTAGGATCTCACCATCAGTACACAAGACTTGGTATTCCACACTCGGCGCGGTGATCAGCAGATCGAGGTTATATTCACGCTCCAGCCGCTCGCGCACAATTTCCATATGGAGTAGGCCAAGAAATCCGCAGCGGAAGCCAAAACCGAGCGCCATCGATTTTTCTGGGGCGAATGAGAGTGCCGCATCATTGAGCTTCAGCTTCTCAAGCGCTTCGCGCAGTTCGGTATAGGCATTTGAATCGACCGGATACAGACCCGCGAAGACCATTGGTTTTGCTGGGCGATAGCCTGCCAACGCCTCGGATGCAGGCTCAGACGCGAGCGTCACAGTATCGCCAACCTGGCAATCGGCAACCTGCTTTAGGCCAGTGGCAATATAGCCGACACTACCAGCCCCAAGCTCATCGAGTGGAACCATCATCGGGCGGAATGCCCCAATTTCCAGAGTTTCAGCCTGTACACCAGTTCCCATTAGGTGAATCCGCGCCCCGGTTGGTAGGCTGCCCTCCATCACCCGGATATAGGCGATTACCCCTTTGTAGGGATCATAGTGCGAATCGAAGATTAGTGCGCGCAGCGGCAGGCTCTCATCGCCGGTTGGTGCCGGGATACGCGCAACAATCGCCTCCAGCAATTCGGCCACACCGGTACCCTGTTTGGCCGAGACACGCAGCACATCACTCTTTGGCAGCCCCAATACCGTCTCGATCTCACTCGCCACCAAATCTGGGTCGGCTCCTGGTAGATCGATCTTATTCATTACCGGGATGATCTCAAGGTTATTCTCGAGTGCCAGATACACATTTGCCAGGGTTTGGGCTTCTATCCCCTGTGAGGCATCGACAACCAGAATTGCCCCTTCGCAGGCGGCTAACGCACGCGAAACCTCATAGCCAAAATCGACATGGCCAGGAGTATCGATAATATTCAGCTGATACTGCTGGCCGTCGCTGGCGGTATATTCCATGCGCACAGCCTTAGCCTTGATCGTAATACCCTTCTCGCGCTCAAGATCCATGCCATCCAGATGTTGTTCGCGTCGCTCACGATTGCTGACAGTATGGGTTATTTCAAGTAGCCGATCGGAAAGGGTTGTTTTGCCGTGATCAATATGAGCAATAATGGAAAAGTTACGAATGTGGTCCTGGTTCGTCATGGTATATCTTGATCCTCGACCCTCAGTTGTTGGGCAGGGTGGTACAAACAGTCACAATCTGTTATGCGCAGTATAGCAGAAGCGTGCAGGCATCGCAAAAGTGCGCCCGATTCAACACTCATAAAGTATATGCGTTGTCGTTGGGTCATCAAAGATTGGTACAAACCCTAGTTGCTCATAGAGCTGCGCCGCAAGCGAGTTTGAGGTATAAAGCGTTAATGGTGCAAAGGTTCCCCGCGCAGCAGCAATAATTGCCAAGACCAATTGCCTGGCAATCCCTTGGCGACGGTAGCTGGGCAGGATATAGATATGCCGTACCCGCCCATAGCTCGCGCCAGGATGGTATGGATCGATATTCAATCCACCAATGCCAACCAGATACTGACCATCGAGTACGCCGAATAGTGCCTCACCGGGTTGTTCAAAGCGATTAAGACCGCTGGCATACTCTTCGGCGAGACGGTCTATGAATGTGTATCCTTCAGATTGTGCTGCGTTTTGTAGTGGCACAATCTGGCTTGAGGTTAGTTGGTCGAGACGAACAAGCAGATATTGCATTGCGGGGCTCCTTGCTTGGCCTTTGCTACCTACTGCTCTGGTCAATTGGCCACATATTCGCAAGGAGCCAACAATTGCTAAAGCGCATCGACCCGCGCTGCCACTGCAACACGCTAGCACCCGATCCCCGCTCACACGCTCTGCGTTTTGCGCTTTGCGTCCCAGCGCTACTCTGTCGTCTTAATCCCATAGACATGGTAGGTTTCATGGCTCTCAAGCAGGGTAAATCCAGCTTTTTGGTAGAACTGAATGCCACCTTGGTTTCTGGTGCCGACTCCCAAATGGACAGCGGGCACCCCAAGACTCCGTAGCCGTGCCAAGAGGGTTTGCACGAGTTTACGGCCCCAACCCTGGCGCTGGGCGATCGGCAGCAAATCGATATGCAGATGTGCTGGATAGCCTGCTGCGCGATTACTTCGTTCTGATGGCGGCTGATGATTGGTATGGATTGTCCGAATCATACCAGCATCTCGCGAATCATCCGTAGGATCGGGTAGTGGGTAGCGTTCGCGTAGGGTTGGTAGCCATTCGCGCTCACAACGCTCCCAGAATGCGGGGGTGTCTGGCGCAGCAAGAATATACCCACTTGGCACACCACCAACTGTCAGTGTGAAACATGTGCTTGGCTCGAATACTGCATACGGCGCAGCATAATAATGGCCAAGTAACTCTGGGTCGCGGTAGAGTTGTGAGGCATCCTGCCCACTATCGCCTGTGAGTAGGCAGATACGGTAGAGCGCAACTAAATCACTCGGGTGGTACGGACGAATAGCAATCGACATAAGCTTACTCCGGAGTAGATCAAAACTATGGGACTGCAGAACCAAGAACAAAGGAACAAGAGAACAAAGGAACAAAGAACCAAAGAACAAGGGTCAGGAGACACGGAGACAGGGTGACAGGGTGACGCTCCAATGTTCCAACGCTTCAATGCTTGGCCCAGAGGGCACCCCGCTTCAATGCTATCATACACCATCATTCACCTGTGTATGGAAGGAGCCACAATGCAACCTGCACCTGAATTGCTCAGCCTGCTTGCACGTTATTACGAGGCCTCTGGCGCTGGAGATGCCGAGTATCTGGCAACATATATTTCACATGATCCGGGTGCCTTAGTTGTGGGAACCGCCGATGAGGAGTGGTGGCCAGGCGGCGAGTCGATCATTGCGATCTGGGGGAATGCCTGGCGCACCCGTGGTGGGCTTGCAGTTACCAGCAGCAACCCACAGGCGTTTCGTGAGGGTAGCGTTGGCTGGCTCTCCGATCAGGCGCGCTGGATACGGCGTGATGGCGCTGAGATGCCATTCCGGCTTACGGCGGTCTTTCACCTTGAAGCGGGAGCGTGGAAGTGTGTTCAGGCCCATTACTCGCTTGGTGTGCCAAATGCGTGACAAGGTGACAGGGAGACCAGGAGACCAGGAGACAAACAGATTGTTTTCTATCCTTGCGTTATGCGCTTTTGCGTTATGCGCTCTTGCGCTCTGCGCTTTTGCGTTCTGCGCTAACGCGGCGGCCCTTGGCGAATCCGCTCCCTGGCCATGGCGAGGGTTATGCCAGGTGACCACATGCTTTCGACCCACCAGCCAATACCGAGTTGCGCCCATGTAGTGGCTTTGGCGCATGCTTCGGCTGGGGTATCATTGCGAGTATCGGCCTCCATAACGAGATCGAATGGTGTTGTGAGGGTACGCTGATTGCGAATAAATTCCTGAATAGCCTGAATTTCGGCAACAGGGGCTTCAGCACTTACCAACATGCCATCGCAGCGTGCGACGCGTGCCATGGATTTGGTTTTACCCCATACGCCAACTGCCCAAATCGGAATGCGTGGCTTTTGTATTGGCCTAACCTGCATTTGGAATGCATCCAACTGGTAATGCTGGCCCTGAAATGTAACCGGTTGGCCGCTCCATAAGCCGTTGATGATCTCTAGGCTTTCGTCAATCAGTTCTGCACGCACGATTCGATCCACTGGTGTGCCAAAGCGGGTACGGCCGCGTACAAAATCCTGTTCATTTGTGGCACCCATGCCAATTGCGGCCACAAGGCGTCCATCCGAGATCTGATCTAGGCTGGCGCTTTCCCGTGCGAAGAGCCAGGGTTGCCGCCATGCGAGTGGATGCAGGATCGCTCCTAGCCGCACGTGTGAGGTACGCATTGCCATGGCCGTCATCGTGATCCAGGGGCTATGATTCCAATCGGCATCCCAGAAGAATACGCCATCCCAGCCGGTCTGCTCGGCTTCGTAGGCCAAATCGGCTAGAGCGCGGGGTGTGGCATCAGCCATATCTGGGAGAATGAATCCATATCGCATCATTGCCCTCCTGATGAGTCACAGAGTGTAACATCTGCCATTGTGTCGAATTCAGGTACGAATTGTATACAAATGAGTATGTGTAATGGGAAAAATACAGAGTAGCATAGCGTTGTGACATGTACTGTCACAATTCCGCCCCGCTGAGCTGGCAGATGGATGAGCAATGTGCGTGAAGGATGTCATTTCATCAACCTCTTGATTCATCTATTATATAACTTTGCCATGCTATACTGCTGTTTTGCCAGAGCCTGAGAAGTGGGATTGCTTAGACATATAGTGTGGCTTGATTGTACTGTACATAAGGAGTGTGTTTTGAAAGTACTTGTAACAGGTGGTGCTGGCTATATCGGCAGCATTTGCACGGCTGAACTGTTGGCAGCAGGACACGAGGTGGTTGTGTTCGATAGCCTCTATCAGGGCCATCGCGAGGCGGTTCATAAGGATGCGGCGCTCGTGGTTGGCGATTTGTGTGATGCCGACGCAGTGAAGCGGCTGTTCCAGGAGCATCGTGGTATTGAAGGTATTATGCATTTTGCGTCATACACACTGGTTGGCGAAAGTATGCAATTGCCGCTCAAATATCTGCGCGATAACCTGGTAGCGGGTGCGAATTTGTTAGAACAGGCTGTGGCGAATGATGTCGGACGGTTTATTCTTTCTTCAACGGCCAATCTGTTTGATGACCCGGCCAAGATGCCAATTGAGCCTGATGAGCGGATCGTGCCTGGTTCGCCATATGGCGAGGGTAAGTTCTTTCTGGAGCGCATGTTACACTGGTTTGAACGGATCTATGGCCTGAAGTATGCTTGTTTGCGTTATTTCAATGCCTCGGGTGATACGCCACATCGTGGTGAGGATCATACTCCTGAGTTACATATCATCCCAATTGTGCTTGAGGTCGCGATGGGTAAACGTGAGAAATTGACAATCTTTGGCAACGATTACCCAACCAAGGATGGCACCTGTGTGCGCGATTATGTCCATGTGCTCGATCTGGCTCAAGCGCATATCCTCGCCATGCAAGCGCTGGATACACTTGGTAGTCGCAAATATAATCTGGGTAATGGGAATGGCTTTACCATCCTCGAACTGATTGAAACCGCCGAGCGTATTACTGGCCGTGAGATCGCCTATGAGTTCGGCCCGCGTCGTGCAGGTGATCCAGCTATTCTGATCGCCTCGTCCGAGAAGATTCGCGCCGAGCTTGGCTGGTCGCCAAAATACACATCACTCGATCAGATCCTTAGCAGTGCCTGGGAATGGCATAGCACCCATCCAAATGGGTATCGCTCCTAGCAATTTAGGGGCTAAGGACACCTAGACGCAACGATGCAAAGCTACAAAGACGCAAGATTCTATCGGTTTTGCGGCCTTGCGTCTTTGCGTCTTTGCGTTAAAAAGCCCTTCCGTGTGCGAATAGTACGATGGTCGCTACTTGCACAGATGTTCGGTAAAAGGTATACTTGAGGTGACAAATAGGCAAATTGGCTCAACGTTTCAATTCTCGCCGTTCTGCGCTCTGCGCTTTGCGTTCTACGCTCTGAAATACTATGCCAGATGCACGTGGCCACGATATTATTACGGTTATAACTGGTGTCCTTATGGTGCCACCAGTCTATGCATCGATGGTGGCAACCAACCCTGAGCAGGCACCATTAAACACCGGGTTATTGGTGGGTGCGCATCTGCTTTCCGGGATGATGTTCTCGCCAGATCTCGATCTCGATTCAGCAATTGATGATCGTTGGGGCTTATTTGGCTGGATCTGGTGGCCATATACACAACTTGTGCCGCATCGCCATTTTTGGAGCCATGGGCTATTTCTGCCACCAGTCTTACGTTTGGGTTATTTCACTGCGGTGCTGATTGTATTGCTTTTTCTCTTGGCGCGCGTGCTTGCCGCTGTGGGAATTGTAGTGCCAGAGTATCATCTGTATCTTGCAACTGCGCTTCGTCAGGTAACTGCCGAGCATCCACAGGAGTTAACATCGTTTCTGCTCGGGTTTATGACCGGCGGAGCGGCGCATACCATTGCAGATTGGCTGGTGACAGGCGGCAAGCGCTATTTATCATTGGCTGGGTATCGCCCACGCCGCAGCTATGCTAGCCATGATCGCAGCCTGCATCGCAGAGGGTGGTATGATTAGGAGTGTGAAGGGTCACGGCATTTGGTGGACATATGAATCCTTCATTCTGGTGCGCTTCTAACCCTTTCGTGGAGAACAAGCTGTGAGCAACCTGGCAATAACGCGATATGAGGCACATGGTGGTGTCGTCATTTATCGTATCCCCGTGCGCGCATTTCCGTCGCTGATTGCGCATGTGCATGTGGTGATTGTTGGTGATTATATTGCACTTGTGGATGCAGGCAGCGGCTTGGGGGATTGCGACAATGATCTGCGCGCTGGGTTTGCAGCGCTGCGTAGCGAATGGGGTGAACAGATCGATTGGGCTGATCTCTCGCGAATCGTGATAACACATGCCCATATTGATCATTATGGTGGTTTGAAAGCTGTTCGCACACTGAGTAATGCGCCAATTGCAGTACATGCCCTAGATCGGCGTGTCCTGACCAATCATCGTGAGCGATTGACGCTGGCAACTCGTGCGATTGGTGAATACCTGCGGCGCGCAGGGGTTCCCGCCGAACAACATAGCCAAATCCTTCAGATGTATGGCTGGAGCAAAGAAGTCTTTAGCTCGGTTGATGTTGCCGTTACACTGGAAGATGGGGATGTGCTTGACGATTTGATGCGAGTTTACCACACTCCCGGTCACTGCCCTGGGCAAGTCTGTTTGCAAATTGAAGATGTATTACTAACGGCCGATCATGTCTTGCCGCACACCGCCCTCTTTTTGTCGCCCGAGAGTATCACGCCATCGACAGGAGCAGAGCATTATTTACAGGCACTCAGGCGGATTGGCACGGTGCCAGGAGTGCGGTTGGCTTTGGGCGGGCACGAAGAGCCAATTGAGGATTTCTATGATTGTGTGGCACGCGTAGCTGCACTTCAGCACCAACGAATTGCACGGGTGCATGATGCCTGTATTGAACCGCATACTATTCTGGAATTGACGCGTCTGATCTATCCTGAGCTTGGCGGCTATGATTCGCTCATGGCGCTACAGAAGATCGGCGCATATGTTGAATACCTTGATCAGCGCGGTGAGCTAGCGATTACCAATCTTGAGCAGGTTGCCGTCGATGAGGGTGTTGCACCGCGTTATCGCAAATTGTGAGCTGTGTAGTGCAGATATTGGTAGGCCTAGTAGACATATTCGTTTGATGTTTATTTGATGCTATTGTTGAGGTTCTCGTATGAATAGTTCTCCAATTGTGGCAGTAGAGTGGCTTCGTGAGAATCTGGCGGATCGATCGATTCGGGTTGTAGACACACGCTGGTATCTGACAGAGCCGCAGCGCGGGCAGGCTGAATATATGGCAGGGCATATTCCAGGTGCAATGTATTTGAGTATCGACACAGATCTCTCAGCCCCGAAAGGGCAGGGCCCTGGGCGGCATCCATTGCCAACAGCCGCAACGTTTGCCGCCACAGCTAGTCGTGCAGGGATCGGAAGCAATACCTTGGTCGTGGCTTATGATTCGAGTGGTGGGGCGGCAGCGGCGCGGTTATGGTGGCTATTACGCTACTTTGGTCATACGCGGGTGGTTGTATTGGATGGTGGTTGGCAAGCATGGCAAGCGCTTGAGCTTCCTGAAGATGCGACTATTCCAACGATTGCAGCAACCCAATTTGTGGCAGTTCCACATCCAGAGATGATTGTGAACGCAACAGATGTTGAACAGTTACGGCATGATACGCAGGTGCTGATTATGGATGCACGTGCTTCTGAGCGTTATGAAGGGCGTATTGAACCAGTTGATTCACGCGCAGGGCATATTCCTGGCGCCAAATCGGTGCCATTTGCAGCGAATATTGACGCTGATGGGCGATTAAAGCAGGCGGGGGAATTGCGCAAGCGGTTTGCTGCGTTAGGCGCAGAATCTGCACAGACATTAATCTGCTACTGTGGCTCAGGGGTAACTGCGGCCCATAACCTATTGAGCCTTGAATTGGCCGGTATCACCAATGGCCTATTGTATGAGGGGTCATGGAGTGATTGGTCAAGCGATCCCGAACGGCCAATCGCGATTGGGATAGAGGCTGCAGGTAGCTAAATATCAGCTAGGAATTGAACTTACTTTGTGGCACTTGAGCGCTGAAGCATAAGCGCAGCTTCAGTTCTATTACGTACCTGGAGTTTCTGGAGAATGATCGTCATATAGTACTTGACGGTCTTCTCCGTTAAGTTCAGTGTATGGGCGATTTCTTTGTTACTCCAACCGGCTGCCACATGCTGCAAGATTTGAAGCTCGCGCTCGGTGAGGCTATCGAGCGGATTTGTTGCAATCCGCGTTGTTTGAGCAGGAACCGTCAAATGGCTGATGAGCACAGCAGCAAGCGATGGTGGTACATAGCCATTGCCTGCTAGTACAGAGCGCAAAATCACCGCAAGCTCGCGGCCAACAATACCCTTGAGGATGTAGCCGCTTGCACCACTGCGGAATGCGGCTGTCACATTATCTTCGTCGACAGACGCAGTAAGGAGTGCGATTGGTAGTGCTGGATGTGTTTGGTGAATAGTGCTAATTGTTGTAAACACATCACCGGGCATATCGATATCCAGCAGCAACAAATCCGGCGCATGTACACGCGTTAGCGTGATCGCGTCGGCGGCAGAATTTCCTTCTGCCACAATCTGGAAATCGGGTTCTTGTGAGAGTGCATAAGCGACCCCCCCGCGGAATAGTGGATGATCGTCGACTAAGACGACGCGCGATCGCTTACTCATAACGTTCCTCTGCCAGCACAAGCGGGAGATCTGCGAAGATACGTGTTCCCTGGCCAGGCCGACTCTCGATTCGGAAAATACCCCCAATACTTTCGACTCGCTCACGCATACCAGATAGCCCCATATGCTCACTCCAATCGGTTGTGGTTGGAATAGCAATTCCAGGGCCGCTATCACTTACTTCAACTTGGATTCTGTTGTTACCACTACGCAGAACAACTGCTTGCCCAACACCGTTTGCGTGCCGGAATGCATTGGTAAGCGCTTCCTGTATGACGCGGTACAGTGTGATCTTGACTGAGAGCGGTGCGTACTCAGGCAAAGTCGAAACACGAACCTCGACTGACGTTCCTGTGGTACGTTCATGTGAACGAATTGCACGGCTGAGGCACTGTTCGATTGTGAGACTTTCAAGATTTGGCAGGCCGAGACCACTACAAATGAGACGCACCTCATCCATCGTTTGGGTCAGTGCTCCCTGGATTGTCTCAAGATCTAACTTAGCTTGATTTGGGTTTGATGCTAGCTCAACCAATTCACTGAGGCGATCCATGCGTAAGAGCGCCAAGCTGAGGTATTGCGCAGGGCCATCATGAAGCTCAGAGCTTAAACGGCGCTGAAAGCGCTCATTAAGTTCCGTCGTACGAACTGCTGCGCGCCGCACTCGACCATCGAGTTCGCGATTGAGACGTAGTGCGTTGGTAAGGCGTTGTACTTGGTCGCCAAGTGCGATGCGCTGTTGAGTAATGGTACGACTCAGTTGGGTGATATAGCCAACCATCAGGAGATACATGACAATGCCAGTAGCCAGAACAACCAACCAACTGATTTGCTGTGCCCGCGTTATTCCGGCTTGCAGTTCATCCATGCGCTGGTAGAACTCAACTACGGCAATGATATTGCCAGTATCGCGTTGGCGTACAGGGACATAGATTTCGAGAAGTTCGTTCGCAACCTGCCGCTCATCTACATTTTCCGGATCATCCAACTGACTGATATCGGCAACAACTTCGCCATTCCAGCTTCGAGCAAGATCATCCTTTACTTCAAATACCTGATTGATGAGTGCAGGATTATTGCTGTAGAGTACTTTGCCCTTTGAATCCCATATTTTGAGGGCGACAATTTGCTGACCGATACTGGTGTCGTTCAGTAACCACTCTACTTCACGCACACGCGCGACGGAAAGTGTGGGTGTCGTTGCAAGGTCTTGGAGAACGGGTGCAAGCAGGCTGTCGATATAAATCGATACCGCTTTTGATGTGCTATTGACAACGCCTTCGGCAATTTGTGAGGCAATCCACCACCCAACGAGCCCCATGCCCGTGGTGATGATCACAAAGCTAACAACAATGAATTGCCTGATTGGGGCAAGCGCAGTACCCTGACGCTGCAGCCACACGATCAATGCGCGTAATGGATGCAGTTTTGTTCCAGTACGGATGATCGGAATGTGGGTCGACATATGGCCTTCCGCTATACTAGATATTAATACTCAATATATCCGATACTGTATCGTAGTTATAATACAGATACGAAATAGGAGCATTATTGACACGAGTTCGAAGATTGATATCAATCTGTAATCTTATTTCGTGTCGAGTATAGCACAGCGGAGATGTACTTGCAATCAATTATGCAGCCCAACGCCATAACTGAACTGTTAGGTCAGCCCTTAAATAGTTTCAATCTTTTCAGGAAGGGGGGAGCGATTTGGGTATTACATGGTCGTACTTTGAATAATCCGCAATGAGCGAGCCATTTGTGTTGCACCGATTCCTTTGAAGAGGTACCCGTTTACTCCAGCTAATGTAGCCAAGTCTGCCTGTTCGTTATCAATATCGGTTGCCAAAAACGCGATTTTAGTTCGTGGCCGAAAACTATGGATGGCACTGATAATGCTCATGCTGTCGCCAGGTAACCCATGATCAAGCAACAAAATATCGGGATGTTGTTCGAGCGCGATTTGAAGCGCTCCAAGCGCGCTATGTGCCTGCCCAACTATTTGAAGATCATGCTCATCATTGAGTGCAACTACTACACTCGCACGGTAATCAATATGATGATCAGCGATCACAATACGAATCAGATTCTCCATGGAATCCCCTAGAAACACGGTAGTTGCCCACTTGGGGTATTGCTACAGTGTCATACTACTAGATTGTTTACGGCTTTGTCATCTGACTAAATATAGGTATTTCACTAGACCCTAGTCAGGCCAAAAGCTACATTAGCAAGGCACATGTGCCAATCGCCCAGACTTTTGTCGTGTGACCATACCCTAACAAGCGTCTCATCGTCCGTTTGAATTAATGCCGGAGATCCCCACTACTGCATGTAGGTCGCACGTTTCCGCAAAAAGTAACGGCTTGTTATTCAAGCTGTCTGCAATATGGCGATTGGGTATTGTCGCGTACTCGCTACAAAACAAAAGCCACAATATATTTGTATTCGCAGCTTAGGTAGGATGAGGTACAATGTGGTATGCCTCATTCGCGATTGGTTAACCTGGACGATGGAGTCGAGGTTGGGAGGTTTGATTAGATGATAACGCTTCAACGCCATGCGCATTATGCGCTCCCCGATGGTACTCGTGTGATGGCTCGTTGCTGGGAGACGGGCATTGCACCACCCGAGTGGAAACTCTACGCTGACGATGATCAAAAACAGCCAATCTATCTTGTGAAAGATGAGTGTTTATACCGCTATGTATGGGATCAGGAGAAGCACGATATGGTGCCGATCTTCTGTGATCTTGTGCTTGACGATTTGCGGCTCTGTGAGAATTCCCTCTAATACCGAATACGCAGCGTACCGGGGTTTCTGCATCAATAGTGCTTTTGGTATGCGAGTTGAACTGCACACTCTGCTAAAAAGGAAACGGAATCGGCATGCGATCTGTGCTACTTGCGCAAGGCTGGCAACTTCGCCAGCGTAATTTGGATCAGCCACTTGAACAGGAATTCGCTAAGGATGCCGGCTGGATTGCGACATCGATTCCTGCGAGTGCTCACGAGGCACTTATTGCTGCTGATCGACTCCAGGATCCATTCATTGGGTTGAACGAGGAAGGTGCGCAATGGATCGGTGAATGCGATTGGCTTTATCGTTGCCGATTTGAATTAGCTGAAGAATTATTAGATGCAGGCAGTATTGCGCTATGCTGTGATGGCCTAGATACTATCGCGACGGCTTGGCTGAATGGCATTCAGATCTTTACGAGCGACAATATGTTTGTGCCGGTTCGTACAGAAGTGCGTGAGTTGTTGCAGCCGGGTGCGAATGAACTGCGTATTTTGTTCGAATCAGCTGTGCGGATCGGGCACCAGCGCGAACAGATCCATGGCGAGATGGCCGTATGGAATGGTGAGGCCAGCCGTGTGTATGTGCGCAAAGCTCAATACCATTATGGATGGGATTGGGGCCCAACGTTAATGACTTTAGGCCCATGGCGTGCAGTGCGCTTGGAGGTTTCGGATGCGCGAATTGTGGAGGTTGAATGCCCTGCGATTGTTGCACCAGATCTGCAGCAGGCGATAGTTGCAGTGCAGGTTCAAATAGAAGATATGGGTGATACACTGATTCCACTCGGCGCACAACATGCTGCGCATCGTTTAATTGTTCTGATGGCACTGCATGGCCCAGATGGCCAACTTGTTGCCGCAACAAGTGTTGTAGTCGAGGAGAATAGTGCTGCACACACATTCTTAATCGAGGCTCCCGAACTTTGGTGGCCGAATGGCTATGGCGCACAGCCACGCTATACCCTTGAGGTGGTATTGGAGCGTGGCCAGGAGCGCCTTGATCAGCGTTCATATAAGCTTGGCATGCGTCGGCTGGCATTGATCCAAGAGCCACTCACCAATCAGCCAGGAACTACCTTTCTGTTTCAGATCAACAATACACCCATATTCTGTGGCGGTGCCAATTGGATTCCCGCCGATTCGTTTACTTCACGGATTACACCTGCCCATTACCGTAGCCTTGTTGAGCAGGCCGCACATGCGAATATGGTGATGTTGCGTGTGTGGGGTGGTGGTATTTATGAGGATGATGCCTTTTACGAAGCCTGCGATGATTTGGGTCTATTGGTCTGGCAAGATTTTATGTTTGCATGTGGCCTTTACCCGGCAACCGAATGGTTTCAGCAGAGTGTGCGTGCCGAAGCTGAGGCACAAGTACGGCGTTTGCGGCATCATCCCTCGCTTACGATTTGGTGTGGTAATAACGAGGATTATCAGCTCGCGAATTCGCTTGGCCGCTATGACATCACAAGCGCTCCCGATGCGAGTTCTAGTTTCCCTGCACGTGTGATCTATGAAGAACTTCTGCCTGCGGTTTGTGCTGCGCTCGACCCAACCCGGCCGTATCGGCGAGGTAGCCCGTATGATGGGATAGATGCCAATAGCTCGATCGAAGGGGATCGCCATGCTTGGGATGTATGGAATTGGGGAATTGCGCCCTACCAAGACTATCCGCGTTTCGTTGGGCGTTTTGTGAGTGAGTTTGGCATGGCTGCACTGCCAGATATGGCTACGATTGAGTCGTTTGCATCTCCAGAGGAGCGCCACCCTGGGAGTCGTACCATTGAATACCATAATAAGGCGACTGATGGTGTGCGGCGTATCGCGAGTTATATGGCAGATAATTTACGCCCTGTTGCGGATCTCGATGGTTATATTTACGCATCGCAGTTTATTCAAGCCGAAGCACTTGCATCAGCGTATCGCGGATGGCGCCGACATTGGGGTGGCCCTGGCGGTTATGCATGTGCAGGTGCGCTTGTTTGGCAGATCAACGATTGCTGGCCTGTAACGAGTTGGGCGATTATTGATTATTGGTTGCGGCCAAAGGCGGCCTATTATGTTGTGCGGCGCGAACTGGCAACGTTTGCCATCGGAATGGCTCGCCATGCTGATGGTATGTTGGCCTGGGTGGTGAATGGATCAACCGTGGAGGTTCTTGCCCTGTTTGAGTTACGCACATGGACATTAATGGGTGAATTAGTCGGAGTTGAGCGTGCCGAGTTGCTTCTTCCCGCAAATCAAGCAATCGAATTGGGCCAGTATGGGCTTGGTGGTGGCGGTGAACTTGTGTGTGATGCACGTTTACTTGTGGATGGTAGCGTAGTTGCACGTGCGTCGTTGTGGCCTGAGCCATTCAAGTATCTGCACTTACCAGATCCAATGATTCTGATGGATATTGATGGGAGTGAGACGATTCGGCTACGAACCGTGCGCCCAGCTAAGGGTGTGCTCCTCAGCGCTGGCGATGGTGTTGAGTGGAGCGATAACATGCTTGATTTGATGCCTGAGGATGAGCAAGTGATCACAGCCCAAGGCCTAGCCGATAGGCCGATTGCCATCCGTTGGCTTACGTGAGCGATAATGTGCCAAGCATTGGAGCAGCACGCGAACGAGTATTGCCAAACAGAGTATCGCCGCAAATAGTACATGGGAGTCGGTATGTCGCGTCGCTCAAGCGCTGGTGGTATATTGCAGTGGCTGGCGCGTGGTGCAATTTTCCTGATTTTCCTGGCGATTGCCGGGGCCGTCTACATCTTTGAATTGGGCAGTACGCCAACTGCTACATCTGATCCTGAGCCAGCACCCCCTACTGTTGGCAATGGGCGTACTGCGATTTCGAGTGGCCTGATTAAGGCCTACTTTACGACACCTACCTTGGCCTATCCAGATCGGCGCGACAAGCGATCTGTTTCACCATTACTTGATGCAGTTATTGAGGATGTTAATGAGGCTAGCCGCACGATTGATATTGCGGTGTTTGATATCGATTTAAGCGCACTTGCAGATGCGCTGATTGCTGCTCAGCAGCGTGGCGTGCAGGTACGGTTGGTGGTCGACAGTGAGAACTTAGCAACACCCGAAGTCTCGGAAGTATGTGGGCGTATGCAAAAGGCTGGCATTCCGATCACATTTGATGATCGTGAGGCCTTTATGCATAATAAATTCATCATTGTTGATCGGCGGATTGTTTGGCTTGGATCATGGAACATGACCGAGAATGACACCTACCGCAATAACAATAATATGCTACGTGTACGCAGTCAGTTGGCAGCGAACGGCTTTCAGCAAGAGTTTGAATCGATGTTTGCTGGCATCTTTGGCCCGCGCAAACCGATCAATCAACGGCCAAATATCAGCCTTGATGAGACTCCTATTGATGTTTATTTCTCGCCTGAAGATGGCGCAGCAAAGTATGTTCTTGCCGAAATAAAACGTGCGAAGAAAAGTATTCGCTTTATGGCGTTCTCATTTACTGCCACAGATATTGCTGATGCCATAATTGCACGCCATGCAGCTGGCATTGATGTGCAGGGTGTGATGGAACGCCAGAATGCAGCAGGATTGGGAGCAGTATTTGATCAACTCACCAATGCTGGCGTCAGTGTGATCGAGGATGGCAACTGTTACATTCTGCACCATAAGGTACTTATTATCGATAACCGAATCGTTATCACTGGTTCGTATAACTTTACTAAGAGTGCCGAGCGCAATAATGACGAGACATTGCTTATAATAGCCGATCCAGAATTGGCTGAGCAATATCGTGCAGAATGGGCCAGAGTGAATAAACAGGCGCAGAGTCCTGTTAGGTGTGGCTGAAGCGAGGCAGAGCAGTTATAGTTCTTGGTGCTTGACTATCTCCCATTCGAGCATTCCTTCCGTCGTTTCAGGAATACGATAGCCGCTCGGGAGTTTTGGGCGATCGGCGGTTGGGGTGCTGTTTGGCATACCTACTCCTTGGTAGTATCAGGCATTGTGAATATCGTTATGATACACGATTTCTATCCAGTGCTCATACATATTTGGGAGGATATGTATTGGTGTGCAAACGCAATCTGAGCTGTGGCTCTATCTTATGAGCCCAGCACTTATTGACCCAATACCTGTCGATAGGCCAACTCTACCCGATCCGCAACCGCTGGCCATGCGAATTGTGCGGCCCAGGATGGTGCAGCAGCAGCCATAGCTGCGCGGCGCGCTGGATCTGCAAGTAGTGTGGTGATTGCCTGCGCCAGTGCAATATGATCCTTGGGCGGGTAGAGTAGCCCAGTATGGCTCTCATCAACCACTTCAGGAAACCCACCGAAGCGTGATGCGACGACGGGCAGACCACACGCCTGGGCTTCTACTGGGCCAATCCCAAATGTTTCGCTCGCGAAGCTGGTTGCCAGCATAAGATCGCACGCTGAGTAGATCGCTGGAAGCTCAGTGCGCGGCACGGAGCCCAGGAAATGAACACGCTCGGCTAACCCAAGATCATGGGTGAGTTTCTCAAGTTGGGTACGCTGCTCACCATCCCCGGCGATCAGAAGTTTAGCATTGGGAATAGTTGTGAGTGCGCGAATGGCAATATCAACACCCTTCCAGGGTTGGAAACGCCCGACCCACAATAGCAGGGCTGCATTGCTTGTGCCACGTAGTGCTGCGATCTGCGGATTGGGTTTCGTAGGC
Source organism: Roseiflexaceae bacterium (assembly GCA_031362265.1). Lineage (GTDB taxonomy): Bacteria > Chloroflexota > Chloroflexia > Chloroflexales > Roseiflexaceae > JANLSE01. Next base: position 119 of record JANLSE010000397.1, on the reverse strand, counting down.
TGAAATAGTGCCGTGTCGATGCCATTGAACACAACTTGTGGCAAGCTCCCGTAGCGCGCTGCAACAGTTTCGGCATTGAAGCGGCTACACGAGACAGCACCATCCATATGGCGTGCCAG
>JANLSE010000393.1:0-20059 GCA_031362265.1 Roseiflexaceae bacterium | reverse complement strand
GGATGGTCGAACGGCGTGTCGCAGCCTGGCAAGCCTATGCCGTCGCAGAAGCACCGTTTTGGCGTAGAACCGATCTCACCAAGCTTGATCTTACCGTTCCGGTTGCCTTGGCTGCGCCACAATCCACGCAACTTGTGTGGGATGCGGCTCTGGCTGCGCAGGGTGTGATTTTCATGCCACTTGCTCAGGCGCTTGTTGAACATACTGAGTTAGTCGAGCAACATTTTGCTAAGGCTGTAGTGGGTGATACCCATAAATATCGGCTGCTGCATAGTGCAATCTGGCAAGATGGCGCATTTTTGTATGTTCCTAAAAATGTAACAATTGAAGCGCCACTGCGTGCGATCTTCAATGTGGCCGAGGGCCTGAATGCAATCTTCCCACATACGATTGTTGTGTTGGAGCGCGCTGCTAGTGCCAGCTTCATTCAGGAATATCGCTCAGCGGATGTTGATGGCCAGGTACTGGTTGGCTCAGCCACGGAACTCTTCCTAAATGAGAATGCCCAGTTGCGTTACATCGCGCTTCAAGCGCTCGGCACCAGCACCTATCAGATTGATGCCCAGCGGGCGATTGTTGGCCGTGGGGCAAAGGTTGAGTGGACAGCCCTTAACTTGGGTGCGCGGCTTATGCACCTGGAATGTGAGACAAGCCTAGAGGGTAATGGCTCACAGGTCGATTGGACGGCAGCGACACTGGCGCGTGCCGGGCAGACGTTGCTTACAGCACCGTGGCTGCGCCATATGGGCGTAAATACCGAAGGCCATATGAATTTCAAAACGGTGGTGAAGGACGATGGCTATAGTACCTTCGATGGCATGATTAAGATCGACCACGATAGCCGCGGGACTGTCTCGCGGTTAGAGGAGCATGCACTGCATCTCAGCCCAAAGGCACGTACCGATTCGATCCCCGGCCTGATAATCGATACCAATGATGTTGCCAAGGCCGGCCATGCCTCAACAAGCGGTCAGGTCGATGAGGATATCCTGTTCTACATGCGTTCGCGTGGGATCTCGCGTAGCGATGCGGTACATATGATCGTCATGGGCTTTTTTGAGCCTGTGTTTGATCGTATCCCATCAGCCGATCTGCGTGAGGAAGTCGCAACATGGGTCGAGGAGAAGATCTAAGGAACGATGGAGCATTGAAGCATTGGAGCATTGGAGCGTTGGAACGATGGAGCATTGGAACGATGTGCTAGGCTTTGGATTACGGCTGCTCACATGCTTCAATGCCTCAATGCTTCAATCCTCACTTGAAATGATGGCACACCATGGAAACAAAACCGCTCTCTCAGTTTGATATTCTTGCGTTGCGGCGCGAATTCCCAATTTTGCACCAGGAGGTGCATGGGAAGCCGTTAGCGTTTTTAGATAGTGGTGCATCATCGCAGAAACCGCGCCGCGTGATTGAGTGCCTGGAGCACTACTACCGCACGACAAATGCGAATGTCCACCGTGGCGTGTATCGCCTGAGCGAGGAGGCGACATTTGCCTTTGAGCGTGCGCGCGGTAAGGTTGCCAAGTTTATTGGTGCGGCAACGCACCGTGAGGCGATTTTCACACGTAACACCACCGAGGCAATTAACTTGGTGGCGCGATCTTGGGGGGATGCGAATCTACGTGCTGGTGATCGTATTCTGCTCAGTGTAATGGAGCACCACTCCAATCTGGTTCCCTGGCAGATGTTGGCTGAGCGCACAGGCGCTGAACTCGATTTTATTGGCATCGATGGGGATGGACGGCTGGTTCTAGAAGATCTTGATCGATTGCTCACCGAACGCACACGGCTTGTCGCACTCACCCATCAGTCGAATGTCCTTGGTACGGTGAACCCAATTGCCCACATCACGCAGCGGGCACATGATCTCGGGGCATTAGTGTTGGTTGATGGTGCTCAGAGCGTTCCCCATATGCCGGTGAATGTACAGGAGCTCGGGATCGATTTCTTGGCATTCAGTGGCCACAAAATGTGCGGCCCGACCGGGATTGGTGTATTATGGGGGCGAAGGGCAATTTTAGAGAAGATGCCCCCATTCTTGGGTGGCGGGTCCATGATCAAGGTTGTGGAGTTGCAGCGTACGACCTATGCCGACATCCCTGCTCGTTTTGAGGCTGGCACTCCAGCGATTGGCGAGGCGATTGCGCTGGGTGAGGCCTGCGATTACCTAAGCGAAGTTGGGATGACACGTATTCATGCACACGAACAGGCATTGACTGGTTATGCGCTTGATCGTTTAGGAAGTATTGCCGGGTTGCGGATCTATGGTCCGCAGATGACCGATGAGCGTGGTGGAGCGGTAAGTTTTACGTTGGAGGGGGTTCACCCCCACGATGTTGCAGGGGTTCTTGATGGTGAGGGAATTGCGGTGCGTGCTGGGCATCATTGTTGCCAGCCATTGCACACACTTCTTGATATTCCGGCCACCACCCGTGCATCATTCTATCTCTATAATACCGCCGAGGAGATCGACCGGCTTGCGGTTGCGCTGGAGAAGGCTCAGAGGATGTTTTCATGAGCGACATGTACCGTGAACAAATTCTGGAACATGCGAAGTACCCACATAATGCTGGAGTACTTGAGCACCCAGATATCTCACACGAAGAGCATAACCCATTGTGTGGCGATCGAATACGAATCGATTTGCAGATCGAAGGCGATATTATTATCGATGTGCGTTTTAGTGGCCGTGGATGTGCAATTAGCCAGGCCTCAGCATCAATTCTGACTGACGAGATTAAAGGAATGCGCGTTGATCAGGCAAAGCAATATTCCAAGGATGAGTTGCTTGACTTGATTGGCATCCCACTCGATAAAAATCCTGTACGTATCAAATGTGCGCTGCTCTCACTTAAGGCCCTTAAGGTTGGGCTGTATGGCACCGCTGTAGTGACTGATGATGAGGATATGTAATTAGAGCGATTGAGATATTCACCACAGACGGGTACCCTCTGGGTGCAGAGAGCACAGAGTTACTGTCTTATATGTTCGGCCTCTGGGCCTCTGAGCCTCTGTGGTGAAACAAAACGATTGATTGAATCGATATAGCTATGGTTGGTTGGCAAACACGTATCAAACAAATCGTCCCGCGTCCAGTTCTGTATGAACTATTGCTGGCCTTTCCCATGCTGTATCGGACGCGCAGTGTTCAGTACGAAACCAACCTGGCGCAGGCAGTTGATGAATTGATTGAGCAGCTTGATCCAACACTGGTGCTGGATGGTGAGATCATTGAATGCGGCAGTGCCCGCTGTGGCACGAGCGTTATGATGGCAGAACATGTGCGTCGTAAGGGTGTTCATAAGAAGATATATGCACTCGATTCGTTTGAGGGCTTTGATCGAACCGAACTTGCTCGTGAGCGTGAGGCTGGGCTGACGGAGGAAGCCAACGACGCTTTTACCAACACCTCATTTCCGTATGTGAAGCGTAAGATACAGCGGTTAGGGTTTGAAGGAGTTGTGATTCCTGTCAAAGGCTATTTTGAACAGACCCTGCCACACTTCCATTCACCAAGTTGTTTTGCTCTGATCGACTGTGATTTGCGCGAAAGCATTGTATACTGTGCAGAATACCTCTGGCACTATATGGTTCCTGGCGGGCGAATGGTGTTCGATGATTATACTTCGGGAAACTATCGCGGAGCGCGATATGCAATTGATCAATTTGTTGAATCCCATCAGCGCGAAATCGCTTCGCATGGATTGGGAACGCGATTATATAGCGTTGTGAAGGGCTAGAGTAAGGAGCATATGATGACGACTGAAGCACAGAAGCTTGATTTTGACTATACCAAATATGGTTTCCGCGAGGAAGAGAATTATCTCTTCAAGGCCGAAAAGGGTATCAACGAGAAGATCGTACGCCAGCTCTCGGGCATGAAGAATGAGCCAGAGTGGATGCTGCGCCGTCGCCTACAGGCACTCGATATTTTCTTCAAGAAGCCAACGCCTATCAGTGGCATGTGGGGCAACCCGCAGTTGGCCGATCTGGATTTCAACGATATCCACTACTTTGTGCGCGCTGGTGAGAAACCACAGAGCGATTGGGATGCCGTTCCTATCGAAATCAAGAATACCTTCGAAAAATTGGGTATCCCTGAGGCCGAGCGCAAGTTCTTAGCTGGCGTTGGTGCACAGTATGAGTCCGAAGTCGTTTACCACTCACTACGCGAGGAGTGGTCGAAGCAGGGTGTGATCTTCCTCGATACTGATAGCGCATTGAAGGAATATCCCGAGCTGTTTAAGCAGTATTTTGGCACGATTATTCCTTCTGCCGATAATAAATATGCTGCACTGAATACGGCAGTCTGGTCGGGTGGATCGTTTGTGTATGTGCCAAAGGGTGTGCATGTCGATATTCCACTCCAGGCCTATTTCCGCATTAATGCAGAGAACATGGGCCAATTTGAGCGCACCTTGATCATTATTGAGGAAGGCGCCTCGGCACACTATATCGAGGGTTGCACGGCTCCAATCTACCGCACCAATTCGCTGCACTCGGCTGTAGTTGAGATTGTCGTCAAGAAGGGCGGTAAATTCCGCTATACCACAATCCAGAACTGGTCGAATAATATCTTTAACCTAGTGACGAAGCGCGCCGTCGCTTACGAAGAAGCAAGTATGGAATGGGTTGATGGGAACATCGGCTCACGCCTCACCATGAAGTATCCCTCAGTGTACCTCATGGGTCGCGGTGCACGCGGTGAAGTGCTCTCAATTGCCTATGCCGGTAAGGGCCAGCATCAGGATGCAGGTGCCAAGATGGTGCATATTGCGCCAGATACCACCAGCCAGATTACCAATAAATCGGTTTCGAAGAATGGTGGCAAAACCACATACCGTGGTTTAGTGAAGGTGGCACCTGGGGCTACTGGTGCTAAGATTAATGTCAACTGTGATGCGTTGATCCTGGATGAGCGTTCAGCTTCTGACACTATTCCTTATATTGAAGTCGAAGAAGAGCGAGTAACACTTGCGCACGAGGCGACGGTTGGTCGGATCGGTGCAGAGCAACTCTTCTATCTTATGAGCCGTGGTATTTCTCAGGCGGAGGCGATGTCCATGATTGTGCTTGGGTTTATGGAGCCCTTCACTCGTGAACTGCCAATGGAATACGCCGTTGAGCTCAATCGCCTGATCCAACTAGAGATGGAAGGGTCGGTCGGCTAAAAGGCCAAGCTTAGGGGTAGAATCATGGACTTCAGTCCACCTGACCCCTACCCCTTTATCATAGGTCCATCAGTACCTACGAGTATCTGTCGTAGGGTTCCATCGCACTATCGCTCATGCTACAATATCGGCAGTAGTACGATAGGAGATCGGATAAGCCATGACGACGGTTACTCAAGTAGCTCTTACCTCGGAATTATTACGGTTGGCAGCAACCCATATTAGTACGGCCATGCGTAACACACCTGGTATCGACTCAGCCGCGTTGTGTGCGCTCAATGGTCAGGTCTTGTGGGCGAGCAATCCGGCGTTTGAGCGTATTGCACCGCGCATCGCCCAAATTGGCCTTATGTCACTGAAGCTATGGGTTAAGGTACGAACTGGTAAGCTTGATCGGATTGGTTTGGTAACCGACGATGGCACAGTGGATCTGATTTTTGTTGGCCGATTAGCCTCCGTGCTTGTCATCAGTGGTAAGGATGCACAGAGTGGTTGGTTGGAAGATGAGCCAGCGGCGCTTCTGGCAGCCCTTGATCTTTAATGGTTGAATAACGCTAGATTGCGGTTCTTGTCAATATAGAGACTGCACTATAATCGGTATAATGATGCACGCGATGGCTAGCCTATCGCGTGTTTTGTTGCTCGTGATGCCTCATTTGCGTGTACAATATTCTTGGTTCTTGTTCTCTTGTTCTTCTGGTTCTTGGTTCTTTGCTTCTATCAGGAGTCATTCATGGCCCTTATTCAGATTGCCCAACTAAACGAACTGCCCGAGAATAGCATGCGTGGGTTCATCTATGGCGAATTGCATATTGCAGTCTTCCGAATTGGTGAGACAATTTATGCCACCGATAATGTCTGTTCACATGAGGAAGCCGATCTGACCGATGGTTGGCTCGAAGCAGAGGATTGTGCGGTAGAATGTCCACTTCATGGAGCGCGCTTCGATATTCGCAGTGGCCAGGCCCTGAGCCTGCCAGCTTACCGGCCAATTGCAGTCTATCCGGTACGTGTTGAAGATGGTCAGATCTGGGTTGAATTGCCATAATTGGGAGCAATGGAGCGCACAGCATTGAAGCATTGAAGCATTGGAGCATTGGAGCATTGGAACATTGGAGCAGAACCTTATTGCATGCTCTTTGGTTCCTTTGTTCGCTAGCGCCTTTGCACACCCAAAGGGTACCCGCGCCTTTGCGTTAAGATCACCTTGTCACCTTGTCACCTTGTCTTTTGAGTCTCGTTCTATTATGCGCTGATCCCGTAATTCCTTGACGCTCAATGGTTTCTCAAGTAAAATGTTAACTATCTTACGTATGCTACTTCAGAATACTAAAGGAACCCGCCATGAGCGATATTTCCAGCAAGGGTTATGCCCATCCCGAGGCGTTGGTCGATACAGCATGGGTTGCAGAGCATTTGAACGATCCGAATGTACGCATCCTGGAGAGCGATGAGGATATTTTGCTCTACGATCAGGGTCATCTTCCAGGCGCTATCAAGATCGACTGGGTTGGTGATCTAAATGATTCTGTGGTGCGCGATTATCTGAATCGAGCGCAGTTCGAGCAACTGTGTGCTGCGCGGGGTATTTCAAACGACACAACTGTCGTGTTCTATGGCGATAAGCATAACTGGTGGGCGACGTACGCATTATGGGTATTCAAGCTATTTGGGCATCGCGACGCACGGATCATGGATGGTGGGCGTGCGAAGTGGGTGGCCGAAGGGCGTACGATGACGCGTGAGGTGCCTAGTTACCCGCATGGAACCTACAGCGCTCCTGAGCGAGATGATGCCAGTATTCGGGCATTCCGCGATGAGGTACGCCAACACATCAAGGCAAATGGTACTGCACTGGTGGATGTACGCAGCCCTCAGGAGTATAGTGGTGAGCGCACCCATATGCCAGAATATCCTCAGGAAGGAACCTTGCGTGGTGGGCATATTCCAACGGCAGCAAACATCCCGTGGGCCAAGGCTGTGCGTGAAGATAGTACATTTAAGCCGGCCGCTGAGCTTCAGGAACTGTATACTGGCCAGCAGATCACGCCCGATAAGGATGTGATTGCGTATTGCCGGATCGGTGAGCGCTCTAGCCATACATGGTTTGTGCTTACGTATCTGCTTGGGTATCCACAGGTGCGCAATTATGATGGCAGTTGGACCGAATGGGGCAATGCGGTTGGGTTGCCGATCGAAAAAACATACAAGGCCTGAGGGTAAACCAAAGATACATGCCTAATGACGGTTATTTGTAAATGAGCGGATCTATCAGTTGGCATATATCTTTGGCAGTTTGTCTCTGCAGGAGGCTATCTTGAACCGCCAAGCGTCTATTGAGCGGCTATTTGATCATTATGAGCACCCGCGCAATCATGGGCACCTGGATTCGGCTCAGGTTGTGCAAGTTGGCGGTCAGTCCGATTGCGGCGATCGGGTGGTGATTTATCTGCGAGTAGCCGCCGATGGGCAGACGATTGATCGGGTGACCTTTGAGGGCCAAGGGTGTACGGTTAGCCAATCTGCGGCCTCAATCTTGACAGATATGGTGATCGGGGAGCCACTTGATCGAATCGCATTACTCGATGAGAATGGTCTGATCGACATTCTTGGCCGTGATGCTGTTGGCACTCGCCCGCGCTGCGCAACCCTTGCACTAACAACGCTCAAGGCGGCAATTGCCAGCTACCAAAGTTCCCAACGGCAACACAATTGACCCTCCATAAGCCAATGCTACACGCGCCATAGCGGCTTCTTGGTAACGTTATTTCTCTATTTTGGCGGTTATTCTGGCGTGATTCTGAATGAACCTTCGCAGTACAACCGATTCGCGCCACAGTGTTATTGCGCTGGTTGGCAATACGCCATTACTGCGTTTAGCGCGCATTGCCCCAGATCTGCCAGCCACACTTGAGTTATATGCAAAGGCCGAATGGTATAATCCCGGCGGCTCGGTGAAGGATCGACCGGCGCTGTGGATGATTCGAGCAGGTGAACTGAGTGGCGCACTCCAGCCTGGTATGCGGATAGCGGATGCGACAAGCGGCAATACCGGCATTGCCTATGCCACGCTTGGTGCGGCACTTGGATATGGCGTAACACTGGCTATTCCCGCGAATGCCAGCCCTGAGCGGCGGCGCATCCTGCGTACACTCGGGGCCGAACTGATCCTCACCGACCCGCTTGAGGGTACCGATGGCGCGATCCATGCGATTCGTAAACTGGTGGCAGCACACCCAGAACGATATTTCTACCCCGACCAATACAATAATCCGGCAAATCCACAATCGCATGTTGAATCGACTGCGCCAGAGATATTGACCCAAACCGATGGGCGTGTCTCGCATTTTGTTGCTGCGCTTGGCACTACCGGAACATTCATAGGTGTTGGGCGAGCCTTGCGCGCTTTCAATCCAGAGGTGCAGCTGATAGCAGTACAGCCAGATGGCCCATATCATGCATTGGAAGGTGTCAAGCATATCGAGAGTACCACACTCATCCCAGGTATTTATGATGCAAGCTTAGCCGATACAATTGAATATGTGAGTAGTGAAGATGCGTTTGCGATGGCACGTGATTTGACCCGCCGCGAAGGGTTGATGGTGGGGATTTCCGCCGCTGCAAATGTCGTGGCTGCCATTCGTGTTGCACAGCGCTTGGAACATGGAGTAGTCGTGACGATTTTGTGCGACAGTGCAGCTAAATACCTGAGCGATGCATTTTGGGATGAAGGGCATGTGCTGAGTGGAGAAGGGATTTGAGTGGTGGATCAGCTATGTTGCACCTAACTACAGAGGCTCAACAAGCCATTGCAGCTCATGCTGTGGCAGAATACCCAAATGAGTGCGTTGGGCTCCTACTTGGGGCCATTAATGGCGAATCGAAACAAGCAACCATTGCCTATCCGGTTCCCAATCGTTGGGAAGGCCAGGTCGAATTGGCCACAACAGATAACCCAAACTCACGACGTGATCGTTTCTACCTTGATCCACGCGATTATCTCAAAGCAGATCGAGCAGCACGTGCGCAAGGATTGGATATTATTGGTTGCTATCATTCGCATCCAGATTGGCCTGCCGAGCCTTCGGAACGCGATAGAGTAGGTGCCCAGGGCGTGGGCGGTGGGACAAGTTTCTCGTTTGTTATTCAGAGCGTGAGCGCGAGTACGGCTAGCTCATTACGCAGCTGGATTCTTGAGGCAGATGGAAGTCGATTCCTTGAAGAAGCATTGAAGCCGGGTACCCTTTGGGTGTAGCATTGAAGCGCAGAGCATTGGAACGTTGGAACGTTGGAGCGCAAAGCTACGGTTCCTTGTTCTCTTGGTTCTCTGGTTCTTGGTTCTCTGGTTCAATATAGAGGTTGCTATGGTGACAATCGCGATCCCCACCGCGCTGCGGCAATATGCTGGTGGCAGCGCCACAATCCAGGCCGAAGCGGGTACTGCTGGCGACATTTTGGCACAGCTTGTTGAGAAGCACCCAGCACTTGGTAAACAGTTATATAGCGAGCAGGGCCAACTGCGCAGCTTTGTAAATATTTATGTTGGCGATGAGGATATCCGCTATCTGCAGGGTATTGAGACGCTCGTGCCGGATGGTGAGACGGTCAGTATCATTCCAGCGATTGCTGGTGGGCGCTAGGCTGAGGAACCAGCACTGAGTGCCGAGACGCAAGGACGCAAGGTGAAATACGCGCTGTCACCTTGTCGCTTTGTTATGATTGAGAGGAATCATGCTATGTCAAATACACTAAGCAACGAAGAGATTCGTCGCTATTCGCGCCATCTGATCCTGCCAGAATTTGGCATGGGAGCGCAGATGAAGCTGAAGCAGGGGAGTGTCTTGCTGATTGGTGCGGGTGGGCTGGGATCGCCACTCGCACTCTATCTGGCAGCGGCTGGTGTGGGCCGGATCGGGATTGTCGATTTTGACGTTGTTGATGAGAGCAATTTGCAGCGTCAGATCGCCCATGGCACGAGCACCTTGGGTGTGAAGAAGGCCGAATCGGCCAAGACTCGCATTGCGGATCTCAACCCAAATGTGGATGTGACGACCTATGATGCACAGATTACATCAGAGAATGCGTTCGAGATTATGCGGCCGTACGATGTCATTATCGATGGCACAGATAACTTCCCAACCCGCTATCTAACGAATGATGCCAGCGTTATGCTAGGTAAGCCAAATGTGTATGGCTCAATCTTCCGATTTGAGGGTCAGGCGACAGTATTTGCGCCACAGTTAGGTGGCCCTTGTTATCGCTGCCTCTATCCTGAACCACCACCACCAGGATTGGTGCCAAGCTGTGCCGAAGGTGGCGTTCTGGGTGTATTGCCTGGTGTGATCGGTACGATTCAAGCTACTGAGGCGATCAAGCTGATAGCTGGGATTGGCGAGACAATGGTTGGGCGATTGATGCTATACGATGCGCTCTCCATGCGGTTTCGTGAGCTAAAACTGCGCCGCAACCCAGAATGCCCAGTGTGTGGCGATCATCCGACGGTCACGGAACTGATTGATTATCAGCAGTTCTGTGGTATTACGCCAGAGATTGAACAGAGTGACGCCAGTTTTGAGATCACCCCAGTGGAGGTAGTTGGTTGGCTTGCGCGGCCAGATGCGCCATTCTTGCTCGATGTACGTGAGGCAAATGAGTGGGATATCGGGCGGATCGATGGTGCGGTGCGGATCTCGGTAAATGAATTGGCGGAGCGAATGCATGAATTGGATCCGGCACGTGAAATGGTTGTGTACTGCCGATCTGGGGTACGCAGCGGGCGTGCTGTCGACATGCTGAAGCAGGCAGGCTTCCGGCGGATCAAGAATATGGTCGGCGGGATACTACGCTGGTCCGATGATGTAGATTCGCGTATTCCCAAATATTAATTATACCTGAGCCAGATCCTTATGTATCGCCTTTGGAGGTAGCATGAGGTATCTGGCTCAGTGTCTTTTCAGTTCATTTCTATGCATACTACTGATCGCGCTTACGATATTCCTCAGATGAACGTGCGCAATGCAACTGCTATCCAACGTAAGCTTGCTTCAGAGTAAAGCGGAGTCTCCGAGCGTAGTTCAAATGGTTATAGAGCAACTCCACCTCAGTCGTAAAGCAAGCTGCTGTCGTCAGCATAGTGGTTCTTGGTTCTGATAGAATCGCTATATGTCAATCAAGCCAAGTTGGCCTGCACGTCGCACTGCTTCTGTTCGGTTCTTGACACTGAGCTGCTGAAAGATCGCGCTTGCATGGAATTTTACGGTGCGTTCGGTAATACCAAGCAGTGCAGCAATTTCTTTATTTGGATGGCCACGTGCAATCAGTTGCAGTACTTCGCGCTCGCGTATGGTGAGTATAGCTGTTGTTGGCCTGCGCATCTCATCAACAAGCTTGGTTGCCGCTGAGCCTGGTAGTGGAGTCATATGTAATTCTTGGATGGAGCGATAAGCGGCATCAAGGCTAGCCTGGCTAAGTTTCAGGGCTTGATCGATTGCGTTACGGGCTTGTTCGGCGTCAGTGTGGTGTGCCAACTCCTGCTGGGCAATTTCAAGTTGAATATGGATCGCCGCAAGACTGCGGGTGATTGTGTCGTGGATATCGCGTGCCAAGCGATTGCGCTCCTCAAGCGCGCCAATCGCTGCGCTTTGGGCAAAGAGTCGTGAGCGCTCGATCGCAATACTAAGGAGATCTCCAATCGTGTAGAGCAGCCGCAAATCATCATCGGTCATGCCATGCCAATCGGTAGAGGCGACATTCAGCACCCCCCAGCGGCGGCCATGCCCCCCAAGTGGGATACTTGCGTGGTAGCGTAGCCCATCGGTGCCATCGATCAGCCCTTTTAAACGTGAGCAAGTGATAACACTGATATTTGCGGCCTGCTCAAGACCACCAGCTCGGTAGGTGTCCAAGCAATAGCATGTGCCACGCATGCGTTCGGGGTTGTCGGCGAGTGCAGGTGGTAGGTGGCGGATCGCAGCGAGACTTGGTTCGCCCTGTTCATCCAATAGCCAGATCCAGCCAGTACGAAGGCTACACAGATCGACAACATGTGCCAATGTAGCTTCTAGTGCGGGGCCGAGGCGTATTTCCCGGTTAAGGGCTTCGGCAATTGTGTTGAGAATCGCCAGCTCACGATTGCGTTTGGCGAGTGTGGCTTCGCTTGGATGATCAGAAACCATGCGATTAACCCCAACAGGGTATAGGCCTTAAGGCTAGCGGACAAGGAGACAAGCTGATCAGGCCATGTTCTACCGATTTATCGTTCGAACACTCCAATCTTCCAACCCGCTCTGTCTCCCTGCCCTTCGTTTTCTGACGACTTCTACAAGCTATTCTCACTGTCGCCTGCTAGTATACGATAAATTGCACGTCGATTGGATTCGAGTAGTGCTGCAACGGCCTGTGCCTGATCAGGTGTACCGTGTTGTGCAACCTGTGCAATACTGGCGATTAATGCCTCCGTATTTGTTCGCAGGGTATCAAGCTCTGGGCGTAGTTCGTGCATATGGCGCTGTCGGCCACCTGGCCCTTGCCAGTGCTCATCGCGGTTCGGGCGCTCGGTGAGCAGGCTCTTGCCAGATTCGGTAATCTGATAGGTGCGTTTACCATCAGTTGTAGCGCTTGTAAGATGCCCTTCATCTTCGAGCAACTGAAGTGTAGGGTAAACCGAGCCAGGGCTAGGGCGATAAAACCCGCCATAACGCTGTTCGAGTGCTTTGATGAGATCATACCCGTGGCGTGGCTGCTCGGCAAGTAGCTCTAAAAGTGCGAACTTGATATCGCCACGTCGATGCCGTCGCCGTCCACCGCCTTCCTCATCGAATGGTGGCCGCCCGCCACCCGGCCCGCCATGCCGAAATGGCCGCTCGGGCCGCCCGCCGCCGTGTGGTGCGAACCAGTGCCTGCCCCGCCTGCTACGCTCACCATGCTCAGGATGTTCCTGATGTTCAGGTGGGCCGTCCTGTTCGTTCTGCGCCTGTGATTCGAATGTTTCCTCTTGCGCGTGTGGGCCGCGCTGTCCGTGTGGGCCGCGCTGTCCGTGTGGGCCGCGCTGTCCGTGTAGGCCACGTAGGCCGCGTTGTTCATGTTTATGCCAAAACATAGTGTGTTCTCCTATAGTCTTTTAACGATATATCGCGATATGTTGATACTATATCACGATAACGATATATCGTCAAGAGGGAATTTCAAGTGAATTTCTTGACAATGGGTTGTTCGTTGAGTGGCGTCAACCGATGTTATAATCAGCAGCATTGGTGAGGGGTTGTAGGGCGTGTAGCCGCGATCCCATGACAGATGGCTGTTAGCTATGGAATCCATTAGATGAGCTTGTGATTGGTGCCTTGGTATAGGTTTCAGGCGCATGCTTTAGGGTCGTTAGGATATGGCACATTCTTCGCCGGTTGAAGCTTCACAGCAGGGGCATGCTGGCAATCAGGCTCGTTTTTCAATCTGGGTATTCTTCAGTTATTTTGTGATTTTGGTGATCGCGCTCTTCTTTCGAACATGCGATCTCGGCCAATTTATTACCGTCGATGAATCTGATTTCTGGATCCAACGTTCGGTAACCTGGTTGCATGCGATTCAGGAATTACGCTGGGCAGATACGGCGATTTCTCCCCATCCGGGCGTCACAACAATGTGGTTGGGCGTAGGCGGGTTGTTTCTCAGAGATAACCTGAGTCGGCTTGGTTGGCTCACCGATCCATCATTCCAATCGCAATTGGCCCTGTTGCAGTTGCCTGTTGGGTTCGTAAATGGGCTTGCAGTACTGTTCGGGTATGAACTGCTTCGGCGCCTGTATGGCTGTTGGAGTGCATTTCTGGCGGCGATCTTCTGGGCTACTGACCCTTTTACCATTGCCTTCCAGCGCGTTCTCCATACGGATGGTCTTGCTGCGACAGGTGTGACGATTAGCATTCTCGCAGCATGTTTATATTGGTATCGTGACCGCAGGCTCATGTGGCTGATGATCTCTGGGAGTGCTGCAGCCTGGGCCGTTTTGAGTAAATCGACCGGGCTGGTGGCGGTCCCAATCGTTGGTTTGATTGCCATTTCGGCTGTATACGTTTCCCGATCCCCAACTTCAGATCGCCTGCGATTGGTACGCCCCATGCTTGTGTGGGTTGGCGCGGCTGTGCTGACATCACTTGTGTTATGGCCAGCCCTCTGGGCAGATCCAGTACGAACCCTCAATCTGCTGCGTGTGGGAATAGATGCGGAGGGTGCTCGGCCCCATGAGCTTGGGAATTTCTTTCTTGGGCGCGAGGATCTTGCGCCAGGGGTATTGTTCTACCCAGTGGCACTTGTATTGCGCTCAACGCCATGGGTGTTGATTGGAATATGCATGCTCCCATGGGGTTTGCGCCGTATGTCCATTCCACAACAACGGGTTGTGGCGCTATTAGCGCTAACAGTTATCGTTTTTGTGCTCTGCCTGAGTCCATTCCCAAAGAAGTTTAATCGGTATCTTGTTCCTGTTTCCCCCATGGTGGCAATCCTTGCCGCGATTGGCATTGCACAGGTGAGCGCACGCCTGTGGGATTCTGCTGCATTGAGGCCATACACTCGCCCTTATCAACGCCTGGCACCAGCGCTGGGAGTTGCCATGCTTACACTGCTTTCAGTTGCGACAATCCAGAGCTGGCATCCATATGCAATTGCCTATTTTAACCCGCTATTTGGTGGTGCTCAGGCTGGGGCAGATACATTCCAGATCGGCTGGGGCGAGGGCATGGAACAGGCTGCCAGTTGGCTGAATCAGCAGCCAGATATCACTGGTGTTCTGATCGCAAGTACCCGCAAATCAACCCTGCAACCGTATTTGGTGCATGGCGCTCAAGCGATCGAGCCGCCAGGTGCAGAACAATTTCCTGTACACACGGGGTATGCTGTTATTTATGTTCGTGATGCACAGGTACGCCCGTGGTCGCCATTTGATAGCCTCTTGCAGCAGATGCCACTCCACACAGTTATGATTCATGGTGTCGCATATGCTTGGATCTATCAGGTGCCACCACCAGTAGAGCATGCCCTTCCTGTCGTATTTGGCGATCTGGTGAAGCTACGCGGCTATACCCTGAACCGCTCTGTATCGAATGAGGCAAGTATTACGCTATTCTGGGAACCACAGCACAACCCTAATCATGATTTAGCAGTGTTCTTACATGTACTGGATCCGCATGGAGTGCGTGTTGCACAGGTTGATATTCCAATCTCCAGCACTGTTCTGCAACCAGGCATGTATCCACAGACCCAGATCCCACTGGCGAATGTTGATACCCAAATCGAATGCTGTTATTCGTACCTGATTGGCGTCTATAATCCCGCCGATGGTGCGCGCCTCCCAATCCCCGCTGATGTTGCTGCTGATCCCAGCCTGACAGGTGCATATGCGCTACTCCTGCCAGTACAATAGGCCTCATACTCTGTGTCTCAGTGCTCTCTGTGGTTCAAAAACCCTATCGTTATCTCAGCGAATGGCACTCGTATAGTTCCGTTGATGCTCTACCTACTCATAGCGTAATGCCTCAATTGGATTCAGTTGTGATGCGCGGCGTGCTGGGTAGATGCCAAAGAACAGGCCAACCGCCATTGAGAAGCCAACTGAGAGAGCAATGGCACTCAGTGTGATTGGTGCATTGAGTACGCCAAGCAGGGTTACTGCAATTGGGATGATACTACCAACGATCAAGCCGATCAGACCACCAATAGTGCTGAGTGCGAGTGCTTCGACAATAAATTGGAGCAAGATATCCTGTGGGCGAGCGCCAACCGCTTTGCGCAGGCCAATCTCACGTGTTCGCTCGGTAACGCTGACGAGCATAATATTCATAATGCCGATTCCACCAACCAGGAGTGAAATACCAGCAACCGCCGCGAGAAATGCGGTAAGAAGCGAGGTCACCGTGTTCAGGGTTGTCAGAAAGGAAGCCTGATTAAGAACCTGAAAATCATCTTCTGAGCCATCTGGGTTAAGGTTATGCTGTTCGCGTAGAAGTGCTTTGATCCGCTGTTCAGTATTTGCAATGGTATCTGTATCGCGCACTGCCACCCGAATCTGTGAGACCTTCCAACCATTGCCATCGGGTGTACGCCCGCCAAACAGATCACGCTGGGTTACACTGAGTGGGACCAACGCTTGATCATCAACAGATCCAAACCCGCTACTGCCTTTTCGATTGAGAACGCCAATGACGCGGAATGATTGCCCTTTGATCCGAATTGTCTGCCCAAGTGCTTGCCCATTGCCAAACAGATCGTGGGCGAGTGTATCGCCGAGCACCACAACCTTGCTGACCCCATTCACATGGCTAGTGTCAATCAATTGGCCACTAACGACGGTAAGTGAATCGATTTGCTGATACTCAGGAGTGATCCCGGTTACGGTTGCGTTCTTGTCTGCAGCTGGTGCAATGATTTGGGTTTGCCCGCCAAGTTGGGGCGCAGGCCCTGTGATTGGCAGCTTTAATGCCGCAAGTGCCTGCGAATCGGCCAGTGTCAGTGTTTGAGCCGTGCCAATGCTTCCAGGCCCACGGTTGCTTGCCGAGCCAGGGGCAATGGTGAGAATATTCGTTCCCAGTGAGGTGAATTGGCCAGTAATAGCGCTACTCGCGCCGCCACCAAGAGCCATGAGTGTTACAACCGAAGCGACGCCAATAATGACACCTAGCATTGTGAGAAGCGCCCGGACTTTATTGGCCAGTAGGCTATCGAAGGCAAGCCGCACAACCTCAGTGAGACTTAATGTGGCAGTGTCTAGATTGCCAAGCGGCTCTAGGATCGGTATATCGTGTAGTGGCTCAGCTCTGTTTGCTGAATCTGTGATAAGTGCGGCCATGACATGATTCTCCAAATAACATTAATTCAGTCGATCCTCGATCAGCAAGCCATCTTTCATGATCAGCATGCGCCGAGCATAAGCTGCCACATCAAGTTCGTGGGTCACTAGCACAACTGTAAGGCCCTGCTCGCGGTTCAGGCGTTGCAAGATTTGCATAACCTCAACACCAGTTTTGCTATCTAACGCGCCTGTAGGCTCATCGGCAAGTAGGACAGCCGGGCTACCAACCAAGGCGCGTGCAATCGCTACACGCTGTTGCTGGCCACCAGAAAGCTCAGTTGGCTTGTGATCCATACGGTTCTCCATTCCAACGATCCGAAGTGCGATTTCGGCGCGGCGGTGGCGTTCAGCGGCACTGATTCCGCGATAGATCAGTGGCATTTCTACTTGGCGTAAAGCTGGCTGACGCGCAAGTAACATATATTGCTGGAATACAAACCCAAGTTTACGCGCGCGTACCAAAGAGAGCATGTTGCCATCCAGGCTGGCAACTTCCTCGCCATCGAGTGTATAGCTGCCAGTTGTGGGTGTGTCGAGGCAACCAATCATATTCATCAGGGTGCTCTTGCCACTACCACTCGGCCCCATGATCGCGACAAATTCCCCACGCTCAATTTCGAACGAAACACCCTGTAATGCGCCGACTTCTACATCGCCCATTCGGTATATTTTGGTCATGTTCTGAATTCGGATCATCGCTGTCATCATATCCTCCTACGGCAACAAGCTCGGGCTACGTGGCTGCTGTGTGTTTGGTGCTGAAACCACCCGATCACCTTCGCTTAAACCATTTACAATTTCGGTGTTGGTGCCATCGCTCAGGCCAATCTGTACATCAACCTCACGAGTTGTACCATCTGCATTTGGCACCTGCACCGCACGGCCAGCGCCCTTTGGCAAGAGTGTACTATTTGGCACGAGCAGCACGCCATCTTTTGCAGCGGTGCGAATCACCAGATTAGCTGTCATACCAACCTTCACCCGTTGATCACTATCGGGTAACGCGACACGTACACCATAGGTTACAACCCCATTGACTTCCTTTGCCGCTGGGGCAATATAATCGATGGTTCCTTGGGCCTTCCAATCATCAATGGCATCGATTGTGAGATCGACATGTTGGCCCAATGCGACTTGTGCAACATCATTCTCATTCAGCGTCAAATCAACATGCAGTGTACTGCGATCGATCAAGCTCATGGCCGCCTGTGCGCTGCTTACAATGCTGCCAGGCACAATATTGATCGTTGTTACAATGCTATCGAACGGGGCCTTCAGGGTTGCCTGATCCAACTTCAATTGAGCCTGCTGTAGCGATTGTTCGGCTGTTGCAATACTGAGTTGTTGGAGCTCGATATTGGATGTCGTGTCGGGAGCGCTAAGCTTGGCAAGATTAGCACGCGCTTGATCTAGCCCAGCCTGTGCTTGCGCTACACTCGCCTTAGCCTGATCGACACTGGCCTGTTGGCGGGTGATATCATTTTTGCTTGGGTTCTGCAACGCGGTTAAGCGGCGGCGTGCATCTGCGAGTTTGGCCTCAGCTTGCTGAACGGAGATCACTTCATCCTGTTGGGCCTGATTAAAGGCTAATTGGCTTTGCTGTACAGCAGTTTCTGCATTATGCATGCTGGATTCTGCCTGCACAAACTTATCGTAGTAGTTTTGGCGTTGTGCATCATTGAGCTTGTTCGCTACGCTTTTGGTGCCATCTGCCTTGGTTGGGTTGATTGGATCATTGCCGGTATCCTGCACATATTGCCAGTTTTGGAGTGCGGTGCTATAGCTTGATTGCGCCTGAGTAAGGCTTTGCGCCGCACGGTCAAGGTCGAGCTGGCCGCGATTCTTCGCCACCGATTTTGCGTCACGCACGCTTTGGAGATCCAGCTCTGCGGTGCGTATTGCGATCTCGGCAGCCTGAATATCATTCGACGATGGGTTGCGTAATGCGTTCAGTTGCGCTTGGGCGGATCGAAGTTGGGCCTGGGCGCTAGCGAGTTGGGCTTCGGCACTACGTACCTGAGCCTCCTGTGCATCCTTGGTTTCTTGGGTGATATTCCCCTCTGTCGATTGTGTTAGGCGTAACTTGGCGTTTTCAAGTTGAATGTGCGCATTGGCAACCTGCAACGCAAGATCGCGGGTATCGAGTTGAGCCAGCACCTGCCCTTTGGTAACATGATTGCCCTCTTTCACAAATACATCGGCAACTGTGCCATTGGCAGAAAAGGGCAGATCCAGCGATTGCGATGCGGCAATTGAACCGCTTCCACTTGTCGAAGCCACAATCGCGCCGCGCCCGACAACGACAGTTGTATTCGCTGCTGTGGTGGTTTGCCTACTTGAGCGGGTGCTGAGTACAACACCGGTGAGAATCGCCAGGATAATGAGAATGATCCCAGCAACAAGCCAGCGGCTCGGTTTGATACCACGTTCTTTTATTATCGTCGCAGTAGCCATTGAATAACTCCTTGAGGTGCTACACAGATATATTGACACTATATACAGTGTAGTGGCTCGTGCGCTGATTGTCGTCATCAGCCTTGGTGAATGTTGAGTCAACAGTTCGTGTGATACGCATTCACCCATATGGGTGAATGCGCGATCAGCCATGCTGGTCTCGTCGCGGCCGAATGAACGTGATACAATCGAATCGATCGCTAGATCAGGAGATACACATGAGCGACGCATCCGATCCCGAACAGAGCGAAACCGAACGTCGCGGCGGCCTTGTGCTTGCGACACTCTCGATTGTGTTATTCCTTGTTGTCATTTCGGTTTTGACTTCTGCGCTCCCGATACTCTTTTCGGGAATAGATCTACATACACCACCAGTGCCATTGTTTGGGCCATTGATTCCACTGGTAGCTATTACCATTTTCGCAAGTGCCTCGATCATATTGGTTCGGCTTGGCCGTCCAACAATCGGTGCGTTGGTGCTGATTAGTGTCTGGACAATCATCACGACATTTGGAGTGATTGGCTCAGGGGTCAATAGTTATTCACCAGCACTCTTGATTCTGCCAATTTGCGCGGCTGGGCTGCTGTTTGA
>JANLSE010000358.1:0-7577 GCA_031362265.1 Roseiflexaceae bacterium | reverse complement strand
CATGACACGACCACGCAACTCGTTTGGCACAATCATCTGTAGCAAGGTATTCGAAAGCGTTAATGAGGTGATCCCACACCAGCCAACCAAGGCAATCAGCAGCATTGAGAGTGGCACATCACGGGAAAGCGTGAAGGCAGTAAGCACCAGCGAGTATATCAGCAGGGCAAATGTCCGCAGCCGCACCCGTGGTAGCCGATCACCAAGTGCAGCGATCATGAGTGCCGCGACCAGAGCACCCGCCGCATTGGATGACGCCAACCCGCCGAATGTTCTCGCATCACCACCCAATACTTTGCTGGCAAACGCCGGTAGTAACGGGATGTACGCAAGGCAGAAGGTACACAACACTGCCAATTGCAGCATGAGCAGCCGAATCTGTGGATCGCGCACAATATAGCCGACCCCCTCACGCATCTGCGCGGCACGATTCTGTGGAAGTGGTGACGTAAAGGGTGGCAAACGCATCATCAATAGGCCCACCAAGACAGCGATAAAGCTTATCCCGTTCCACAAAAAGGCTGGCCCTTCGCCAATCGTTAAAATGACAATCCCCGCTACCGCCGGGCCGATCACACGCGCGCCATTGAACATCATCGAGTCAAGCCCAATCGCATTCAACAGATCCTCGCGCCCAACCAGCTCAATCGTGAACGCCTGGCGAGCCGGCCCTTCAAACGCCGAGGCAATCCCTAGTACCAGTGCAAGAATCAGCACCATCCAAACCTGCACAATATGGGTGAAGGTAAGTGCCGCCAATAACAGCGCGCCAACCATCGCCGTGCTCTGGGTGATCAGCAGCAACTTGCGCTTCGGCAGCCGATCAGCCACGGCCCCGGCCAATAGTGAGAGGAAGATCACCGGAAGCGATTGAGCCGCAGCCACCATCCCTAGCCAGAATGGCGAGTCGCTTAGCCGATTCACCAGCCAGCCTTGAGCAGTGGCCTGCATCCATACACCAGTAATCGAGATAAGTTGGCCGAAGAACAATAGACGGTAATTACGATGACGCAGCGCCCGCAGCATCGCGGGAAGCCGCAGCGAAATGCTGGGCATTATATTCGTCCCTCACCATTGGCATGGTTCATAAACGCCGCATGGTACATCTGTAAGCGCCCCTTGGCAAACAAATCGATCGTAGATAGGCATGATACAGCATCGTGCATCACTCCTATCCACCATCGATAAACGAAGATCGATGAACGAAGATCGATCAGTTATAAGATCAAGAATATCAATTAAGGTTTACGCACATTAGAGAGGTATACCTTATATCCTGGTGCATCACCAAAATCTCGCTCGGTAATGCTCTGACCTGCTGCGAGTGTCAGATTATATTCGGCATTTATTGGCGCTGTCGATTTCCAGCCATTCTGGATGAGCCTACGAACCTTGTAGTTTCCTGCTGCCAGGCTTGTAAAGGCATACTCACCATTACTACCAGTCAACATTGTCGGCTCACCCGAATCGCCAAAGATCAGTGACCAACTCAGGAGCGCGCCTGTGTCCAGATCAACAGAATCGCGAACCCGCAGCCTCCATTCACCACTAATCAAATGCCCATCGAAGGCGCTTAGCGCTTGTTCCGGGCGATAGCTGGCAGTAAAGGGGGCATTTGCTGCCACAATAGTCGTAATCGAAGCGGGGGCTTCATCATCAAAAACGGTATTTGTAAAGTCATCACCGCTCGCCCCACATTGGTTAATCAACCGAATAACTGTCCCGTCAGGGCCGGTCAGGATGATATCAAGATCGCCAACATACGTATGACTGATACTCAAACGAACATTCAAATCGCTAATTGTTGCCGATGTACCGCTAATAACAAGCGTACTGCTCATTCCTACCGGATCATTATCGGGAATGCTCTGCTCACCAGTACGCGTAAAACTGCCAGGATCATAGCTCCCATTGCCGTTCTGGTCGAGATAGACTGTCCAACCAGCTTGCCCAGGTTCACCGCTATCACGCATGCCATTCTTATCAAGGTCTTCGTACACAGTACCCGCAATCGATGGAATAATTGTGATCCCGCTGAGTGTAATCACAAAGCTGCCCTCATTAGCATCGTTCGTAGTAAAATTCAGGCTGCCACTAGCAGCACTTGCACTCACTGGCGAGAATGAGATCACAATAGTTGTCGATTCACCCACACTTAGGCTTGTATCACCGAAACCTGACACAATGCTAAAACGAGTACCAGTAAGGCTCAAATTTGCTAGGTTCAGTGTTGCAGTACCCTGATTGCGAATACGCAGTGTCCTGTTTGTCGATTGGTTGATATTTGCACTTAGGGTAATGGCATCACCAGTTGCGAGATCACGCACTCCATCCAGTAATTGCACCTCGGCAAGGCCAATCGACTGAACCGCAGTTCGGGCATTTACGCGGCCATACCCATAATCGTTATTGCGCCCACTAGTATAGGCGAGTGGGCCAACCAGATCAGTCGTATTGCGCAATAAGCCACGTACTTGCGCAGCGGTAAGATTCGGATCACGCGCAAGAATCAGCGCCGCAATTCCGGCCGTTAGTGGTGTCGCAGAACTAGTGCCACCGAATTCACCACCAGTAGTATAGTCGCCAGTGTTATAGCCATTTGCCCCAACCCGATCAATTGTCACAATCCCAAAATGGCCGGAGCGGGTATCGTTACTGGGTGCCACAATATCCAGGCCACTACCAGCATTACTATACTGTGAGCGCAGATCATCATCATTTGAGGCACCAACTGCGATCACGCCAGTATTTGTTGGAGAAAGGCTTGCCGGGTAGGATACACTACTCTGTCCGCCATTGCCGCTTGCAAAAAATGCTGGGGTGCCACGACCAGCGCGCCCATTCGTAGTAGCCCAAAGCAATGCGGTTGTTATTGCCGTACTGGGGCTGCCACCACCCCAACTATTGTTAAGTACATCAGCAGCAGCCCAGGTTCCATTGCCATTACGTGTACGGCCAGCAGCATAGTAGATCGCGCTGGCAATATTTGCTTCTGTTGTTGAATTACCATCAATTCCAAAAATACGTACTGGTAAAATTCGTGAATTATAGGCCACACCTGTGACACCGATCCCATTGTTGCCACGCGCTGCAGCCACCCCAGCTACTGAGGTCGCATGCGCATCAGGTGCAGGATCACCTGGGGCTGGTGGCGGATCCGGGCCTGGATCTTTATCACCAACTGGATTGCTAACTTGGTTGGTCGTGAAATCCCAGCCATTACGATCATCAATCCAACCATTCCCATCGTCGTCGATACCATTATTGGCAATTTCAGCGGTATTAGTGAAGAGATTGGGAGCCAAATCGGGATGCGTATACTCCATGCCATCATCAATCACAGCGATTGTGATACTACTTGAGCCACCTGCAGTAATGTCCCATGCCTCGAAGACATCAGCATCAGCATCGACAGTACTGCCATGTTGGCCAGTATTACGGAGATGCCATTGATCACCAATCAGGGGATCATTCGGCGCAGCTGCCAGCTTGTGTTCCTGGTAGAAATTCGGGCTAGCCCATGCCAAGCGCGAATCACTCGCAAGATCGCGTGCCAGCGCAAGTGATGGAGGGCCGCCACCTGCTGCAACCGTAACAACGAACTGGTCATTGGTGCCATCTAGTGCTTGAACCCGAGAAAAACGTGCGTCACTTGTCAATATAGTAGGCGAGATACCCGGCTGTAGGCGAACAATGACCTCATCCGTCGCAACCACCCAACTGCCATCTGGGCCGAGATAGGCCGGCGCGATCCAGCGCACACCATTGGAGCTCTTTGCCTGACGAGTTATTTGTTCGAGTTTTGCAGGATTTGCAGCAAGAGCAGGTGCAACTTCCAGAATCTGTAGCGTCGAACTAAGCTGGCGCACTGGCTGAGTATTTGCCAACGCAACGCCAGCACCAGCCAATTCATTTATCAATGCTTGGTTCGCAGTATCAGTTGCCACAACAAGCCAACTGGGATGCTCACGCAGTATAATCGGTTTGCCATCGGCATAGTAATATTCTTGTGTGTCACCCTGCAACACTATTGCCGAGTTAGTTAGTTGCTGAGCCTGCAGCAGCGTGCTCGGCGCAGTTATCGCAATACTCACAAGCACAATCGCTATTCGCACCATTCCGGAATGCATGCATACCTCCTAAAGCCGACAGCTAAACATCCCAGCATCATCATAGCAACACACACCTATGCTGGAAGAATCAACTTCATCGCAAAATCGCTATCAGGCTGGAATAATGTATTAAAAGTGAAAGCCCTGTAACCTGAACGTCATCGAAAACGATTGTCGGTCGATTATACGCGTGCTACGATCAAAGAACGAGATTTAGTTTCGATTCATCATACAGTGTCGCTATTACGCAGCCGAACTACACTGTAATCGGCTATCTTTCATTGGTTATTGGTTATGTGAGGAGGATCGCTTGGCTGCTACAATCATCGCGCCGCCAAGCAAAACGAGGCGCTTTACCATCCGTGCCAAGGTTTTGATCATGGCGCTTGGTCTGGCGTTGCCGCCACTCCTCATCCTTAGCATTCTTGGGCTGAATAGCCTCAGCCAGGCACGCAATTTAGCAGTACAGGCGGGCTCCACAGCGCTCAGCCGCCAAGCCGAAGACAATCTGCGCAAACGTGCCGCCGATAAAGCTGCGCTCTACGATAGCGCCCTCAGTACTGTTGAACAACAGGTTGAAGGGGTTGCCACCTACGCTCGTGTTCTTATTGATGCTGGCCCTCCCCCGCCATCCACAAACCAGGCGCGTGTCTGGATCGTCCCAGGCGGCCCGACCAATGCGAACCTCGCAGCGCATGCCCCTGAAGTCGCACGTGCACGGCAGTTTGTACCACTGCTCCAATCAATTGTCGCCAAGAATTCACTCGTCAGCCTCGGGTATATTGGCCTTGAACGTGGTGGCGCACTCGCCACGGACAAAGATATTGTTGATATGCTCGATAAAGATTTCGACCCACGCGCCCGTACCTGGTATATAGCTGCCCGCGATGCAGGAAAGACCGTCTGGGTTGACACATATGTTGACGCAGCCACCAAACAGCTTACAACAACCTGTGCCACACCACTCTACGATGATTATGGCGCCTTTATTGGAGTTGCCGGGTTTGATTTATTGCTAGGCACTATCCAGGACGATCTGCTCACCCTTGATGAAGGGCCAGCTGGGTATGCGTTTCTTATTAATGAAAAAGGCAACATTCTTGTCAAACCACGAATGTCGGCGGCAGGCGTGCGCTGGAGTCAGCCATTCGAAAGCGAAAATCTAACAACAAGCGATGATGCGCGTGTACGCGATGTTGCCGAGCGCATGGTTGCCCGCGAAGCAGGCGTCTCACGGCTCTTCTTCGAGGGTGGCGATGCCTATCTGGCGTATGCACCGATCCCAAGTGCTGGCTGGAGCGTTGGGATCGTCGTTCCTGAAAGCGCGATTGTCGGGCCGGCGCAGGAAGCTGGTGCGATCATCGGTGCTCGCCAAGATGAACTACGTACCCAGGTAGCAGCATTGCTCATTGTGGCTTTACTCGCAATTACCGGGCTAGCTCTCTATCTCTCAGGGCGTGTGGCGCGCCCACTGAGCCAACTCCAACGCGGTGCACAACAAATCGCTGCTGGCGATCTCACACTACGCTTACCAAATCAGGTTGAGGATGAGATTGGCGATGTGATGCGTTCATTCAATGTTATGGCGGATGTCCTTCGCGAGAAAATTGCCGAATTAGAAGATAACCTGCGTCGATTAGCAATTCTCAATGAGGCTTCTAACCATTTTCGCACCATTTTATCGCTTCCCCAATTGCTCGATACTATTCCACAGGATGTGTGTGCAAACCTGGGTTTTGAACGCGCCGTTCTGTATCTGCTCGAAGGCAATTCGCTTCGCGCAGTCAGCGCCTCATTTGGCGCAAATGCCACCGATCAGGTAGCTCAATTCCTGGCAGCAGCGAATGCTGTACCAATTATGGTTGATAGCCAAACAGTGGAGGCCGATATTGTACGCACACGCCAGGCAGTTATTGTAGATAACCCCTGGGAGCATCCACGTGTACTTCAGAATAAACAGGCGATTGCCCGCAGTGAATCGTATGTTCAAGTCCCAATCTTCGGGCGTGAGGAGAAAATCGTTGGCCTGATCTCCGCCGATTACTTCTATAGCCGCCGGCAGGTTACTGGCCGCGATGCAGCCCAATTACTCACATTTGCCAGTATGGCGGGTCTCTCGATCGAGAATACCCGCCTCTACGAAGAACTAGAACGCCAGGTAGCGAACCGGACAACTGAGTTACGTGCAGCCTTAGCGCGTGCACAGGAAGCCGATAAACTTAAAGGCCAGTTCCTCGCCGCAATTTCACACGAACTCCGCACACCACTAAATGCCATTATTGGCTTTTCAACGGTGATGCTCGATGAACTGGATGGCCCGATTTCGGGCTTACAACGCGAGGATTTGAAAACAATTAATCGCAATGGACGGTTCCTGCTTCATCTTATTAATGAGTTGCTTGATCTGGCGCGGATTGAGGCGGGGCATCTCGAGCTCGACCGCCAGCCAATCGATCTCAACCAACTGATCGATGAGGTTGTCGAGACGGTACAGGGTCTGTTACATAACCGCACGATTTCCCTTCAGTTCACCATCCCATCACGCTTACCAAAAGCCAATGCGGATGCTGCCAAGATTCGCCAGGTATTACTGAACCTACTATCGAATGCTGTCAAGTTCACCAAAGCTGGCACAATTACCATTAGCGCACAATGTGTTGTTATGGCAGGTGACCACGCCGAGCCGCCACTTGACACACCGGCTGTTGTTCATGCGGGGCGGCGTGTGGTTCCATTTATTGCTATTAGTGTCCGCGATACTGGGATCGGCATCGCACCCGAACATTTACCGCTCGTTTTCGAGGAATTTCGGCAAGTACACGATTCACGTAACGATCAACGTGGTAGTGGGCTCGGCCTCTCAATCTGTCGGCGGCTTGTTGAAGCACATGGTGGCAATATCTGGGTTGAAAGCACGCTTGGGCAAGGGAGCATATTCACATTTACAATCCCCTGTTACCTCGATGCTCAACATAGCGTCCCTGTGATCCAGAATACGGCGAAGGCCACTCATTCACAAACGATACAAGCTTGGGTTACCGATATTGTTCAGACCGATCAGCAGCCAATCGCTGCAAAGATTGAACGCGTTGTAGCAGGATAGCCATGACAGATCGACCAGCAATACTCTATATCGAAGATAACCTCGACAACCAACGCCTTGTGCAACGCATTTTGGATGCGCGCGGCTATCAGGTACTGCTCGCTAACGATGGCCCAAGTGGGTTGGCGCTGGCGCGCGAAACGCAACCGGCCCTGATTCTGGTAGATATTAACATTCCTGGGCTGGATGGCTACGAAACAACAACTCGGTTGCGTAGTATGCCCCATCTTCACGCCACACCAGTGATCGCCCTTACCGCCGATAGCCGTACTGGCGTGCGTGAGCGCTCACTGGTTGCAGGATGTTCTGGCTATATTACAAAACCTATCGACCCACGCGGCCTACCAGATCTGATCCTCGAA
>JANLSE010000298.1:0-8317 GCA_031362265.1 Roseiflexaceae bacterium | reverse complement strand
CACACGATGCCAGTAGTCGATACCCAACGCAACATCGCGCCTGGCATTAAGGTTCCAGCTGGCATGGGAACGACTGGCTTGCCACGTGGCTTCACTGATTACATTGCCGCAGATCGTTAACCCTCACGTTCACAATGCGCTCCACACCGGGTTGGGTGATTGGTGCAGAGATGACTTCAATCACCCAATCGATCCAAATCACTGCATAGCAATGTCATGAGAGGAGCTTGTGATGCGACGTTGGTTCTTCACCCTTATGGCACTCCTCCTACTTAGCGGATTTGGCGTGGGCATGCGGACAACCTGGGATTCGTTACCGCCGACCACGATTGAGGCTGCGGTAGCGGTGACACTCAATCAGGCGAATGCACCTACCAACGGAATTGCGATTGAGAACGCCCATTGTGTGCCAGCACGAGAGACATGCCTGAGCTATATTGCCGATGTCACACTCCAGAACGAGCACATACGCGGCAGATTGGCGTGTGTTGGCGCTTGGCATGACTGCACCCTCACGATGGCGGAGTATGGCCTGCGCGCAGCACCGGTACCCGATGTTGGCAGGCCGCATCCCTGGATCGAGCAGATGACCGCATTGGTGCAACAGGCTATGGGTTGGGTGCGAGCGGTGCTTGGCAGGTGAGTGTGGTATAGGCAAAAGGGATCGATTACCCATTACGCTACGTGTAGCTACCCGTCTGCAATGTGCAGCTGTACTGTAAGTGTCTCGGCGATCACCTGGTCTAGGGTGAGGGCGCGGCCCGTCTCCCAGGCAGCGTCGAAGGCGGCATGATCCAGTGCTGGGCGTGCGGCGGCAAGGGCACGCTCGTAACAATGATATTGCTCGGGTGTCCACGTCGAGGGAGACCAATCTCGCGCTGTGCTCAGTGCCTCAACGGACGCACACCAGCGCACTGCCCAGTCCGCCGCTCCGACAGTAGCGGCGACCCGCGCATGGCCAATAATACCTTGCCAGACGCCATAGTCAATATTCAGTTCTTCGAAGATCGTGATACTCTCGGCAAAATGTTGGCGCGCAAGATCTGGCAGTTGGTTGTGGAGCAGCTCTGCCTTGCCCAAGCTCTGAAGGGCAAAACCGAGCGCCATGCGGTCGTTCAGTCTGCGGGCTAGATCGACACTCTCCTGCACATAGGTCGCCGCGTTCGCAACTTCCTCTCGGTCAAAATACACCTCGCCCAGGATGAGCAGCGCCCACAGCGCTCCACCTTCGTCCTGTAGCTGGCGGAAGAGGCTCAATGACTCTTCGAGCAACACGAGCGAGCGTGTCAGGTCGCCAGCGCCATGCGCCATGCGTGCCAGGTCGCGTAGTGCGTCCGCTTGACCGCGCAGATGACCCACACTGTGGTAGAGCGCGAGACTTTCTCGGCATCGCTCCTGATTATCGGCACCGCCATCAGTTACTACTCCAAGAATACGGGCGATGCCAAGCGTATGTCCGATCTGCCGATAGAGCGATAGGCTCTCTGCGAATCGTCCGGCAGCGGCAGGATCATCGATGCCTTGCATCGTCGGCAACCATCCTAAGTCGTAGAGTGTATCAGCCTGGCCTCTCAAATCACCATGGGCGCGGAAGAGGACGAGGCTCTCTTCAAAGAGCTCGCGCGCTGGCTTCACATCGCTCTCCATTGCAAACATTCCAAGGGCATGCAGGAGCTTGGCACGTAGGAGTGTCGGCTTGGTCTCTTCCACAAGTGCTTCACGCACATATGCCGCACCTTCGTGTCGGTAGCCACGCCATAGCCAAAACCAGGCCAGCGCGATTGCTATGCGTGCGCCAATCTCATGGATCTCACCATCGCCTTGACTCCAGGCAAGCACGGCACGCAGATTGTCATGCTCTGCCTGTAGCCGACGCAGCCATTCCACCTGCTCAGGTCCCCATAGTTCTGGCTCTGCTGCCTCTGCCAGTTGCAGAAAGAACGTCGCATGTCGCCGCCGTATGTCGGCCAATTCGCCAAATTCTGCCAAGCGTTCTAACGCATACTCGCGCACCGTTTCCAGCATTGCAAAGCGTGGCTCGTCGTCTGGCTGATCAAGCCGTCGCAGCAGACTCTTATCCAGGAGTGAGGACATGAGCGGCAAAAGCGCCTCTGTCACCGTGTTGGCTGTGTCTTCTGAATATCGTGTACCTTCTACATACAGCGATTCGGCTGCTTCGAGTGTCCAACTGCCAGCGAATACCCCTAGCCTACGGAAGAGCTGTTGCTCGTCTGGGTTCAGAAGGCTATAGCTCCAGTCGATCGTGTTGCGGAGCGATTGCTGGCGCGCGGGGAGATCGCGTGGCCCACCCGTTAACACGGCGAGTCGACCACTCAGCCGCGCCAAGAGCGACTCGAGTGGGAAGAGCTTGACCCGTGTGGCAGCCAGTTCAATCGCCAGCGGCAACCCGTCCAAGTGCATACAGATCGCTGCCACGATAGGCGCGTTTACGTCGGTGACAGCGAAACCAGGTTGTACATCTCGCGCTCGCGCTACAAATAACTGTGCTGCTGATGACTGCATCAGTTCTGCTACCTGCATGTCGTGCTGCGTGGCTGGAAGCTCCAGTGGCGGCACCGGAAGCTCCTTCTCACTGCGTAGGCGCAGCACTTCTCTGCTGGTAACGAGCACCTTCAACCCAGGTGCTGTGGCGAGTAATGTGGTTATCAGCGGTGCTGCATCCAACACATGCTCGAAGTTGTCTAGCAGTAGCAGTGTACACCGCTCGCGTAGTGCATCCTGCAGCGTTTCGGCAAGCGGTCTACTGGCGTGCTCTTGCACGTCAAGTGCGTGTGCAATCTGCGCGGCTACAAGGCCAGGGTCGGAGATTGGGGCTAACTCAATAAACACAACACCATCGGGGAAGCTATCACGAAGCTCGGTGGCGGCCTGGATGGCGAGGCGTGTCTTCCCCACACCACCGGTGCCGGTGAGTGTCACAAGGCGAGTGTCGGGATTCCGCAGTAGCTCACAGACCACCGCCACATCCTGGTCACGTCCAATCAGTGTGGTCAGTTGCATTGGTACGTTGTGATGGGCGTGAGCAGGGAACAACGAGACCGTCTGCTCATGCATCGTGTCAGAGAGCCGGTCAACGGCCAGTTCGGCACGCGCTGCTCGCAGGAAAGCCAATCGCTCCCCATCAGGGATCGCCAGACAGGTAGCCAGCCGCTCGGCAAGTTGCTTCGAGGGGCGGCGCTCATCGGACTCAATCTTCTTGAGCGTGCCGAGCGCACAACCGGCTTGGTTGGCCAGATCGCGCTGCGTCAGGTCGAGCGCCTTACGCCGCCGCCGGATCCAATACCCGAAGGAATAGCGCTGCTCCATACCATCTCCGTACTGCATCAGCGGTCAGGGGTCATGAATGTCCCCCTTATTGTAGACCAAATGTCCCCCTCCGTATAGCCCGTCTGTGGTGTACTCATGCGGTATTTCCCAGCCTGAGTGGAGTGGAGGGCAGGATGAGCACTGGTACGAAGCATCGCCTGAGATATGTCGGAAGCTTGCGGTGGAAATGGCTGTGGTCTGGCGTTACGCTTGCCGTAGTGTCGGTGTGTGGGCTTACCATGCTCCCGATGCCCACGCGCCCACAGAGCTATCGCGCAGCAGTGGCAACATTGCTTGATCGACGGGAGGTGCCCTTCCGCGACATTATCGTCGGCGAGTTACGGGCACCACTTCCCAACGATTGCTTCCTGCATGCATGCACCGAACGGATTGCGTTCGTGACGGTGGTTCAAGAGCAGCGTAGCTATGGGCGCATTGTGTGCCACGATCGCGAGGCCAACTGTTCACTGACGTTACCGGCGCTACGCATCTATAACGAGGGGTTGCCAGACGTGGAAGGTGTACAACGATTTCCACGAAGCTTCGCGGAAAAGGCACTCGTTGCGCGGGCTTGGATATGGTCGACCTTGCGCGCCATGGTATCACCCCAATCATCGCGGTGAGGCTCGATCAATGATGCCCGCAGCAAGAGCGACCATTGTGTGCCCAACCATGAGCCGTGCCTGAACTACGCTGGTACGCGACTGACGAGCGCGTGCAGATGTCATATGCTGCGTGCTGCGTCGGTTCCTGATGTTGGCAAGCCAAATCCCCTGAGTAACGCAAATCACCGTATCGCTTCAACAGGCGCTTAGCTGGATGCGAGACATGGTTGCTAGATGAGGGCTGTTGGGTGTAAGGATCTCGTCCACTGCCCCAAGGCGTCTCAGTGATTGCTGGCCGTATAGTAGCTAGAGACTCATTATCTGTCGCCTTAACGTTGTGCGGTATGCGATGCTTTATCCCTTGCCTCCGTAGAGATGTGCGATGGTCGAGCGCAACCAGGTGCGCACAACCAGCACTAATTCTTTGAATGTCCTGGGGAAGCGGCTGATCCCCACCACATCGGACAGGTGCTCGTTGTACATATTCAGCGCAGGCAATGTGAGCACACTGCCCCTTCCCCATCATGGCTTACCATACGTCCATATAGCGGTCGATCCTGAATGACGATCACCGAAGCCACACGCTCGTGGCAATCGTGGAGGAGGCAATTCCCGGATTGCGGACGCTGGAGCTCGCTGACCACAATCTCACGCGCTGGTTGGTCGTGACGCTCAAGCAATATTGCCACTGCCTCACGATGGGTGGGTGGCCACACGGGCAAGAGCAGCAGGCTACCAACTGCGCATGCCGCCAATATCACGCCCAGCCACATCCATCGCCGCCAATGGTGGCAAACCCTTGCGTGCCCATACGGCGGGTCAGTGTGCATGGGTTCCCTCCCATGGGTTATCCACTTCTTCCTGCGCGATGTCATCACAGACGAGCTATCCGACGGGGACCGTTTGGGGTACAATAGGGGCGATAAAGAGGACTCTCTCCACGCTGCAACCGTTGGCAGGCACATGGTCGGATGGAGCTGGTATGGAGCCATTGCACTCGTTTGGCGATTGGATTCGGCGGCGACGTAAGGCGCTCGACCTGACCCAACGCGAGCTCGCCAACCAGGTCGGCTGCGCGCTGGGTACGCTCAAGAAGATTGAGTCCGACGAGCGTCGCCCCTCGAAGCAGATGGCCGAGCGCATTGCGCGTTGTCTGGCGATCCCTGCCAGTGAGCAGGCTGCCTTCCTCCAGGCTGCCCGCGCTGCGGTAACCGTCGATCAGCTTCCAGCACCGGTACCAGAATCAGCCATGACCTCGACCATCCAACGCTTCCTGCTCCGCCCGAAACACAACCTGCCAGCGCAGCCGACGCCACTGATCGGGCGTGAGCACGATGTCGCCTTGGTATATAGCCTCATACGCGATCCAGATACCCACCTTGTGACGCTCACCGGGCCGGGTGGGGTAGGCAAGACTCGGCTGGCCATTCAGGCCGCGTCCGAATTGGTTGCGCACTTCGCGGATGGAGTGGCCTTTGTGCCGCTCGCGTCCATCGCCGACCCGAACCTCGTCGCATCGCAGATTGCGTATGCCATTGGGGTACAGCAGCGCACAGATCAGCCACTCGCAGTCATCCTGCAGAATGTGCTTCGTGAGCAGCACCTGTTGCTGGTGCTCGACAATTTTGAACATGTGTTAGCCGTGGCAACGCTAGTTGCGGATTTACTTGCGGCTGCACCAAAGCTGACGATTCTGATTACAAGCAGAGAAGTAATACACTTACGTGGTGAGAAGGAGCTCACGGTATCCCCGCTAAATGTGCCAAGCGCCGGGGATGCACCCTCAGCTGTCACATTGTTGCAATCGGCAGCGGTTCAATTGTTTGTCGCACGCGTACGTGATATCCGTCCGAGTTTTGTCCTAACCAACTCGAATGCGTCTACAGTAGCTGCGATCAGCATGCGGCTTGAAGGATTGCCACTCACGATTGAGTTGGCTGCGCGGCGGATCAAGTTATTTGAGCCCGACGTTTTGCTCGAGCGATTGAGTAGTCGACTCGCCTTACTGACGGGAGGTCCACGTGATCTGCCGATGCGCCAGCAGACCCTCCGCAATACCATTGCATGGAGCTACGATCTCCTGAGTTCTGCGGAGCAGCGCCTGTATCGTCAGCTGAGTGTCTTTGCTGGCGGGTGGGATCTGCATACGGTAACTGCGGTCTGTGCAGACACCGACACACAGACGAACGGGATTGCAGACATTGAAGCATTGCTGGCCGCCTTGACCGACAAGAGTTTGGTGCGTCTGAGCAACGGCCCAGGCGATGCGCCACGCTGGATGATGCTTGAAATAGTGCGTGAACACGCGCTCGAGCTGTTAACCAGCCATGATGAGCGCACGATCATGCAGCGACGACATGCCATGAGTTTTCTCCAACTCGCGGAACAGGCTGAGCCAGCGCTGTGGGAACCCCAACAGGTAGAGTGGCTACGACGGCTACAGATCGAACATGACAATTTCCGTGCTGCCCTCGCCTGGGATGCGGATGACCATGCAGCACGCCAGTGTCGGGCGCGCATCTCATTGGCACTAGCGTGGTTCTGGCTCTGGCGTGGCTATCGGCACGAGGGCGCAGCGTATCTGCGTGCGGCGCTCGTGATTGAACATGAGCCAACAGTGTTACGGGCGAAACTACTGCATGCGCTTGGTCATCATGCGCTGGATGGAAATTCGATACTGGCGCCCGCACTCTTCGAGGAGAACCTTACCATCAGTCGGATACATGGCGATGTCAAAGGCGAGGCGGACGCACTGGTCAGCTTGGTATCCTACCGAACACAGACTGATAGGAGCGATGAAACCGACACAATAGACATCCAGAAGAGCCTTGTGATCTATCAACAGATCGGCGATACGATCGGCATGGCGACGGCCATTCGACAGCTCGGAATACTCGAGGAAGGAGGCTATCGCGAGAGCGAGGAGCGCTGCGCAGAGAGCCTTGAACTTTTGGTACGTGCGGGACATGTGCGCGGCCAGACAAGTATTTGGTGGACTTTTGGACGGTTGGCGCACTTTGCGAATGAGCCCGAACGGGCGATTACCATGCTGCAGGAAACCATCGTACTCTACCGCCAGCTTGAGGATGAAAGTGGCGAGTTGTGGGCGCTGCTGTTCTTGGCGGATGTCCACTTTGATACTGGTGCGATTGCAACCGCAGCCGAATACGCGAACGAGGTAGTGGATCTAGCCCGCAGAATGAATAATCGTAAAGCGCTTGGCTTTGCGCTTCAGAATCTGGCGAAGGTCGAATTGCTGCACAATCACGCGCTTGAACGGGCCTCGCTCCTCTTCGCGCAGAGTGTGACGCTCTTCCAGGAACTAGACTGGGAAGCTGCTATCTGGCAGGGGATCGTTGGCCATGCCCGTGTTGCAGCGGCGGCAGGCAACCCATCAAAGGCGGTACGTTGGTGCGCAGCAGTCGAAGCACTTGGTAGAGAAAAAAAGTTACCACCGCCCGATTGGCCTCCCGAACAATACCATTCATATCAGCGTACACTCGCCACAGCACATGCCGCACTCGACCCTGTTGCTTTCCAGAGGGCTTGGGATGATGGCAGGGCACTCTCACTGGAAGATCTCATTGCCGAAACACGGGAAAGTGCGAGCTATACGGCAGCAGCATGACTCAGCAACCCCTGACAGATGGTGGATCACGGCGTAGCCCTCTATAATCGGTTACTAACTGTTGGGATGGATCATCAGATACCTCAACCAATCCGCTTCCTCAAGCTCACTATGTGCGACATCGTTGAAGCTCCATGCAACTGGCGACCCCAAGCTCCTCACTCATTCAACGATGGTCATCTACCGCAATCACTACCTGCCCGTCAGACGAGCAACGATTGGGGCACACATCTCAAGATGGTCTTCACTATAGAAAGTCAGATACGAAATGCCGTAACGCTCACGGCGCTCCTGCAACTGCTCAATGAGCTGTTCGATCATGCCAAATGACAGGTAGGGCGACTCAAGCATCACCGCGATCGTCATCCCATGTTCCCAAGTTGGGTAGTCGCGGTTGAGTTGTTCAGCGGCGACCTGACGATCTTCGCTGATACGAACCGCAAGGACGATGTTGTTCAGTTCCAAATCGCGGAAGCACTCGCCAGCAATCTCACGAACGCATGCTATCTGCTGATCTGTCGCCTGTGTGGTCATTGGTGTCCCAGCCGAATTCATCCTGGGATCGGGTTGAGTGCAATCGCTTCCTCGATTTGGCACGAGCTCTGCTTGAGCCAACGACATTTGATGTGGCTTGGGCAACTGGGCAGCGCTTAACCCTTGAATAAGCCATAGCAATGGCGCTCGAATAACCGCACGAGGGCCATGACAATGAACAACGTCGAGCCTTGGGAAGCCCAAATAATGAGCAAACTCAGTG
>JANLSE010000288.1:0-13470 GCA_031362265.1 Roseiflexaceae bacterium | reverse complement strand
GGTGTTATATGCGATTACGGTGTCTTTTGGTGCTCTTAGTTTTGACACTTGCGGCATGTGGTGCACGTGGCCCGGCAGAACCCGAGGCTACACCTATCGAATTGGTGCCTACAACGCTGCAACCAACGAATGAGCCACAGGTTCTTGAGCCAACACAGGTGCCAACAAGCGATATCCCCACAGCAACAACTGTTCCCCTTGCGACACTTGCACCTAGTGTTACTCTTATTCCACCAACGATTGAATTACCAACTGCAACCAGTATTCCGCCGACGGCTGTGCCAACATTGGTTCCAGCTAGCCACTATGGTGAGGAATTGCTTTTCCTGCGTGCTGGTGCATTATGGGCGCACGATATGCAATCGGGTACTGAGCGCCGGATTGCAGAGCAAGTTGCCGATTTTACAGTTCAGTTAGGTGCAAGCCATATTGCGCTGATACGCGGTGCAGGAGTGCAGAGCGAGATTTGGGTTGTTGCACGTGATGGTAGTGGCTTACGCCAAATCACACATAATACCCGCGCTGAGGCTTCGATTTCGTGGCCACCAGATGCATCAGCACTCATTTATGCCTCAGCGGATAGTGATGAGCCGCTTGAGCATACCTGGCTTGCATTGCCACGCTGGTGTGCCGCCGCCGAGGTGCGCTCTGTCGATCTGGCCAGTGGTGCCGAGACAACCCTAGCATTAGGCTGTGAGCCAGCACTCTCGCCCGATGGCAAGCGGATTGCCTACACAGCGCCCCCGACAGCAGCATATCCTGGTGCACCGACACCCGAGCGACAGGTAGCGAATAGCGTTCGCTTAATAAATCGGCTTGCACAGAATGGCTGGGATTTTGCTAAGGCACAGGGGAAAGGGTCAGAATCGGATGGCATGTTTGTCTATGGAGCGGCATGGTCGCCGGATGGTACACAAGTGAGCTATCACCGCTATCTGGGTACCTGGATTGAAACTGATATTAACCTAAGCGAAATCGGGCGCTCATTCGAGGGTAAAGGCAAGTCGCTAGATGTTGGGTTTGGGGTGATATTCCCGGCTCGTTTTGCACCAGATGGTAAAACGATGGCATTGGTTGGGTATGATGCGGGGAATGCGGTTGGTTGGGAAGGGTATGGCGCTTGGCGTATTCAGTTGGTAGGTTTAGATGGCAGCCGGACGGTTGCATTACCAAGTGGGCCATTGGATGTGATTGGACAGGATCGAGGGAAGCTGGTAGGTGCTCAAGCTGTTGCATGGGCGCCAAACAGCGCCGCGTTGGCGGTGCAGTTACCCGCCGCCTGGCAACCGGGTGCAGATCCTGGTTCCTGGGGTACGGCCGCTGGCGAGATTTGGCGTTGGCCGATTAATGGTGCGCCTTCTGAGGTGATCGTTCGCGATGTCGATTATGGCTCGAACCTGGCCTGGATTGGGGCTGGAACGTAAGGTAAGGCCTGAAATTTGCAACTGGTGGCGAGGATTTGTGAGACTGAATCGCTAATGACTCTATGGATGTATTGGAACAACCACATGGACGGTCGTTCCCTGGCCTGGTGTGGAACGTAGTTCTGAGTGGCCTCCTACCAGTTGGGCACGTTCCTCGATATTGAGTAGGCCGAATGATCCACGCTTTTCATAATTTTCTTTGGTTTTTTGCAGATCAAATCCGCGCCCATCATCTTGGATCACTGTCTCAACAGTTGTACCAACATGTTTCACTCGCACCCAGACATGCTGTGCGCGCGCATGCTTGAGCGCGTTGTTTACAGCTTCCTGGATAATATTGAAGAGTGTCCCTTCGGTTTTTGTATCGAGGGCGACATCGAGATTCTCTGCTTCTAATATGATTTGTGTTGCCCCATTTGTATCGTGGAATCGCTCGAAATATTGGCGCAGTGTTTCACCAAGGCCCTGAGTTTCAAGTACAAGTGGCCGCAGTTCGAATAGCATAGTACGGACTTCATGGGTCGTACGCTTAGCAAGCGCGCTGAGCTTGTCGAGTTCTGGTATCACACGACTAGGATCCCGTTCCAGCATGCGCTTAATAAATTCAACATTCATAGTGATTGCTGCTAGAGATTGTGCCGGGCCATCATGCAAATCTCTAGCAAGTTGATGGCGTACTTCCTCTTCCTTTGAGAGTAACTTCGTGCGCTCACCACGTAAGTCGTTAATCAGATGTGCATTCTGGAGGGCGATCAAGGCATAATTGGTAAGTGCTGCCAGCATCTCAACGCGGTCGTCGCTAAATGAGGCGGAGGTTTTCGCTCCAACAATCATGACGCCAAAGTTTTGTTTGCCCGAGCGTAGTGGGATCGCGCAGGCAGCCCCTTGTTTCGCAAGTGTTGTGAGCGGTGCAAAAATTGGCTCGATTGCCAGATTCTCGATAACGAATGGGGCCGTTTCGCGCATGCTCGCGCTGATTTCACCACTGCCGAGTTGAATTCGCTGTTGCTCTTCGTCTGGGCTAAAATCGAGGGCAGCAGCTACAAAAAGCTCATCGGGCTGACCTGTCGCCAGTAGCACAGCGCCGCATGTGTAATCAACCAGTTTCCGCCCTTCAATGAGTGTCGTACTTAAGATACTTTGATCGTTCGGGTTTGTGGATAGTGTAAAGGCTACCTCATAGAGCGCATGGGCACGATCACGATATGCACGTGCCTCGGCAAGTGCTTGTGCATGTTTGCCTTCCGCAACTTCGACGGTGTGGCGATTACTGGCACTCCAGCGCTCGGCGAGGCCACCCGACAGCCAGGGAATGAACACCATCACGGCGCAACGTAGCGTCATTGCAACAAGGCCAAGTGTGTCGTGACGTACACTGCGGGTTGGATCGGTAGAAAAACTGAGGATGAAGGCCGCAGCATAGGCAAACGCTGCTAGCGCACCAATGGCGATTGCTGTGCGTCGGCGCATTTGGAATGCAGCACCAACCAGTGGCATGATATATAACGGATAGAATAAATCGTGTGGTGTGCGATTGAAATAGGTAAGGAGTGAGAAGAATAGTAGATCAATGATTAGTGCGGCTTCCGTAATAGCATACCAACGGAACGCGAGCGCACCCAAAACAAGAATGGCAAAGGCACAATAGGCCCAGATCAGAAGCGCAATCGGTGGTTGTGTGATTGAGGGAGGCCAGAGTGCCTGGCCCGCCAGTAATTGGCCTGCAGCCAACAACAAGGCGAGCACGGCAACCCGTGCGATGGCATAGAAGCCAGCGCCACCGAAGAGAATAGGGCGATGTGTGGTTGCTACCATACGTTCCGCTTAACCCATTGTTTTGAGAGCAGCAATTGAACTCTGCACAACATCAGCACTTTTTTGGACGAGTGCCTGTTCGTCGGCGTCGAGTGCTAGTTCAATAACGCGCTCAACACCATTAGCGCCAATCACACATGGAACGCCAAAGTAGACATCATTCAAGCCATATTCGCCTTCGAGGTAACATGCGCATGGAATGACGCGCTTCTTGTCGCGTAGAACCGATTCTACCATTTGGACTGTAGCTGCACTCGGCGCAAAATAGGCACTGCCCGTTTTAAGCAGATTAACAATCTCGCCGCCACCCTTACGTGCACGGTCGACAATTGCATTCAACCGATCCGCTGAGATAAATTCTGTGACGGGAATACCGCCAATAGTAGTATAACGTGGCAGTGGCACCATTTCGTCACCATGGCCGCCCATTAGCATTGCTTGTACATCCTCGACGGACACACCAGCTTCCATGGCGATAAAGGTACGATAGCGGGCTGAGTCGAGCACACCGGCCTGGCCGATAATACGATTCTTTGGGAACCCACTGACTTGCTTGGCAAGATAGGCCATGGTATCGAGTGGGTTATTCACCATGATAATGACCGCATTTGGTGAGAGCGGTGCAGCTTTGGAGATACAATCGCGGGTGATATTGGCATTAATTTTGATCAGGTCCTCACGAGTCATACCAGGCTTACGTGGCGCGCCGGATGTTACAACAATCACATCCGATCCAGCAGTATCGGCATAATCATTCGTGCCTAACACATTGACATCAAAACCTTCGATTGGGCCAGCTTCTAGCAGATCGAGCCCTTTACCTTGTGGAACACCCTCCACGATATCAAGGAGGACAATATCAGCCAATTCTTTTGCAGCAATCCAGTGAGCGGCTGTTGAGCCAACGAATCCGGAACCAATGATTGATACTTTTTGGCGTGCCATGGTCGTGCTCCTTGAAATGCATTCAACTATCTTGCGCTTGTTCTATTGTAGCGCGAATCTTCAGCTTGCCTGTCGGCGTAGTTTGCCTAGGGCATTTGTTAAATCGGGTGGCAGTTCAGATCGAAAATCTGCCCAGACACCTGTACTTGGGAGTACAAAGCCAAGCTGTTCTGCGTGTAAGAACTGACGAGTAAGTCCAAATGTCTGGCGTGGTTTTTTCGGCCCATAGAGTGGATCGGCCAGAATAGGATGTTGCTGGTAGGTGAAATGAACCCGAATCTGGTGTGTTCGGCCGGTTTCAAGCCGTACAGCCAAACGGGTATATTCGCCAAGCTCCTCTTCCACATGCCAGTGTGTGCGAGCTGAGCGACCATTTGCCACTACTGCCATGCGTAGCCGATCTTGCGGGTGGCGCCCGATTGGCGCATCAATAACACCCTGAGTCTCACGGAAGCGGCCATAGACGACTGCTGCATACTGCTTGTGCATGGTATGCGCCTGTTGCTGGTTTTGGAGATGCTTCAATGCCTGATCATTGCGAGCAATCACAAGCAGCCCGGAGGTATCACGATCGAGCCGATGGACAATACCTGGGCGGAGATCGCCACTTACTACGATATCTGGGTAGTGTGCTAGCAGTGCATTGACCAGTGTGCCAGTCGGGTGGCCAGGTGCCGGGTGAACCACCATGCCAGCTGGTTTATCGACCACAACAACATCCTGATCTTCATACACTATTGTCAATGGGATCGATTCGGCGATCAGATCGGTTATTTGTGGGGCTGGCAACT
The DNA here is from genome assembly GCA_031362265.1 of Roseiflexaceae bacterium. GTDB lineage: Bacteria > Chloroflexota > Chloroflexia > Chloroflexales > Roseiflexaceae > JANLSE01. The sequence goes on along the minus strand of JANLSE010000288.1, from coordinate 8,495 downwards.
GAATGCTGATTTGATCACCTAAGCGTAGTAACGTACTTGGCCGGGCGATCTGGGTATTGACACGAATATGGCCCTGTCCAATCAGTTGATGCGCATAGCTACGCGAGAGCTCGGCAATATGCTCGGCCACATAGCGGTCGAGGCGTGTGCCTACATCTTGTTCAGCAACAATCAATTGCAATAACCCGTTGTGTACCACCGAGCGCGCCTAGCGCCTTCCACCCCCACGCGGATCGCGGCTAAGTAATTCACCAAGGAGGTTATCATCGCCAGCTGGTTTGGTTGGTTCACTATCGCCAAGGAGGAGCAGATACCCAGCGAGCATGCCAACGCCAATTGTGATAGCGCTGTCGGCAATATTGAAGATTCCTGGAAACCAGGTAACATGAATGAAGTCGATCACAAACCCCATTCGGATACGGTCGATAATATTACCAATTGCGCCACCAACAATCAGGCCAACACTTATTTGCACCCAGGGTTGATGGTGTGGTAGTTGAATCCGATAGAATATCACTGCGCCAATGCTGATGATGATTGAAGTCAGCGTAAAGATATGTGGGAAACCCTGGAACAGCCCAAAAGCAACGCCAGTGTTATGGACGAGAGTCAGGCGTAACCAATCGCCTAGTACTGGCATACTGGTTCCTTCATCCGGGCCGAGTGTACGCCAGATTGCAGCTTTACTGATCTGATCTGCGGTAATGATTGCCAAAGCAAGTAATCCTGGCCGTAGCCAGTAGCGCTGTATCTCCTGGCGCACAGGTGCCTCCCTTTATATCACGCTGTGTCTACACTACGGTAGCCGCCCACGCCGTTTGGTGCAAACGTCTCACCGAGCGCATGCAGTAATGCTGCCACGATCAGTAGTTCTTCGCGTAATACCTCACGGAGAGCATCAGCATTACGGTTGTCCCAGAGATCGGTTAGGTCGGTAACATTTGTTCCAATAAGCTGAATATAGGCCTGTGTTGGCCGATCTCCAGCTGTACGATAACCACGCCGAACTTCGATTGCAATATAATCTGATGGCATGGGAATATCTGGGGCGGTACGTTTAAGTGCTGCCCTGACTGCATTATTAAAGGCCCGCACCAATTCGAGATCAGGTCGGTCGGTGTGGTTGCGAACATCGACAGTATATGTCCATGCTAGCTCAAGCACACCAGGTGGAATTTCGCGGCGCTCAGCAAACAGTTGATGTGCAGCGTTCCAGTTATAGGTGAGCTCAACCCAAGGCGGCGCAATACTCTCGGTCAATGGCTCGGGGTGTTCGGGGAAAATCTCAACACGATAAGTGCGTTCAAGTGCATCTGGGTTCGTGCTTTCGACAACCGCGTGCTCATGGAGGCCAGCGGCAAGCCATGCATCTTCGAGCCCGCCAGCGAGATCGTCATACGTGATCAATGTTATGCTCTCCTGGCTTCTACAAACCTGACACTCTATTCTACCGCCAAGCGGCGCACACTGCAACCGCTCTGATCTGTTCTGGAAAACGAAGCGCGTAGTGCCCGCTGGATTGGTAGCGATGCACTACGCGAGTTACAGAGCGAGAACGTATGCGAGCGATTACTATGATGAATTGTGCATATACTGAAATGACGTTGCCGTATCCACCATGGTAAACCCAAACGATTGGTAGAGTGGTTGTGCCGCCCAATTCTCCGCGCCGGTACCAAGCCAGCAGACATTACAGCCAATCGACTTCAGATGAATTATGGCGCGCAGGAGTAGCTCGCGGGCGATGCCACGCCGCCGATGACGGGAATCCACCCAAAGCCACTGAATATAGCCAATCTGGCCTGCACGTGGATTATCTGTGATGGCAGTGAGTGTCGAGTAGTAGCACATGCCGATCAGTTCCTCGGCAACCCATGCGCGCTGTATGAATTCGCCCTCTTCACTAACACCTGCGCGAATAATGACACCCGCAACCTCACTTGGTTGATCATTCAGAACAGTGATCGAACCCTGATTGCTGCCTCCCGACTGTTGAGTAGCAGGCGTGCTGGCATCTAGTTCGCATGCCATCTGCCATTCACGATAGTAGGGTTCAAAGCCATGACGTATTAACAGATCAGCGATATCCGGGAGTTGTGCTGAGAGGCCATCCCAGGCGGCATTGTAACCTGGCACCGGGCACTGCCCATGCGTCATTGGGAATGCAAATAATGGGCCTGGTGCTGTTCGTGCGATGTATTCTTCAATGAGCATAGATCCAGCCGCTGGAGCGGATGTGAACAGCGCAACAATTGCATCAGCCTCCACCCCTCGATCATCCTTGACATGTGCAAGCGCTGCAAAACCCTGCGCAATGCCCTGTTTTTCGGCTACCAGGATGGAATCCTGCGCATAACCTAAGAGTGCTATCTGGAATCGTTCCAAACTTGGCACAAGATTATGCGGCAGGCCATCCGTTTGCACACAATACATGGAGTAGAGCGTAGCAATATGATCCGCTTGGAGGGCTGTTATCCGAAGCAGATCACTCATGCTTTCGAACGACCCCTTCGACACCAGCCATTTCGATAATGAGCTCGCCATCTTGGTCAACCCAGACACCACATTCGCCACCGCCCTGGCTGATAGATAATTCTAAGGGAGTGCGATCCATGCGTAGTGCCGGGTGGTAGAACTGAGCGACCTGATCGGCTTGGCCTTCAATATAATGCCCAATGAGTGCGCGCCGGAAACGATCTGTAGTGGTATTTGGGAAGCTGCCGTGAACGATCTGGCCATTGAAGAAGAGCACATCGCCAGGTTCCATAATCACTGGCAGAACTTCTGCATCGGGCGGCACTGGCACGGTTACATCTGTGAAGCTAATCGAGGTATCCGCTTTTTCGGTACACAGTGTTGGCCATGCGTGGCTACCAGGAACAATTTGCAGGCAGCCATTTGCTTCATCGCATGGGTCGAGCGCCATCCAAGCTGCGACACATGTGCCAGGTTGGGCGCGTAGGTAGAAATTATCCTGATGGAGTGCTTGACCGCGTGCGCCGGGTGGCTTGAAGTAGAGCATCGTCTGCACTGCAAATGGCGAACGACCGAGTAGCCCTGTCATACAGGCATCTAGCCGCGGATCTGTCATCCATGCAAGTGAGGTTTCATCCCAGCGATGCATATGGATCATTCGTGGGTAGGCTTTCAGTGGATCATTGCTCTTCAATGCATCGCCAGCAAAATCGCCAGGGTAACTGCCATGTTTACGGAGATGCATGTAGTGCTCGCGGAATTGAGCGATTTCTTCTGGGCTGAACAAGCCACGCACAACACAATACCCTTGTGCTGCGAACTGTTGGGTGTGTGCTTCGGTGAACATCATTCCCTCGTGCTATGTGTTGATAAGAACTCTATTATAACAGGGGTCATAGGTTAAGGGCTAGTGTCTGGTAGCTTTGCTTGTTCATACAACGCTTCCAGTTTTGGCACGATGTATTCCCAATCGTAGCTTGCTGCAACAAGTTGGCGGCCTGCGCTGCCAAGCCGCTGCCCATATGCAGGGTCGCGCAGAATACGCACAATAGCATCGGCAAATGCCACTGGGGTATCGGCAAGCAGGCAGTGCTCAGCGTTCCGCAGCCCAATAATCCCTTCCGCTCCCATGCTTGTACTAACGACAGCTGCTTCAAGTGAGAGTGCCTCAAGCAGTTTGAGCCGAACACCCCCGCCGATGCGCATTGGAACGACATACGCAGCCGCATCGCGTAGATAGGGCCGTGCATCTGGAACCTCGCCAGTGAGCGTTATTAGCCCTGCATTGGCAAGTGTCGTAATGGCAGCTGCTGGCTTCCGCCCAACCACCACAAAGCGTACAGCAGGGATCTGTATACGTACAAGTGGCAGCACGTGGTATGCAAACCATAGAACAGCATCAATATTTGGGCGGAAATCGAGGGTGCCGCTAAATACCAACTGTGGCCCTGGATGGATGATGCGCGCGTTCGCTGTAACCGAGTTGCGCTGGAATTCAGTAGTATCTACACCATTTGGTACAACCGCAATACATGCGCTTGGGGCTAATTTCTGTAACGCTTGTGCATCGCCGTCCGAAACGGCCGCGATTGCATCACATCGCCTCAACACACGCCGTTCATAGGCGACCAATTTGGCCCATTGCACCAACGAATAGAATCCACCAGCTAGATTACGAACGAACGCTTGTGGGGTTCCAACATGGAGTGCTGCGTGTAGGCTTGTTAGCGCTGCGCGCTTCTGCAACATATACTCAATATTAAACGTGTCGAACACCAAAAGCGGGTGCCTGCGCTCTGGGCTGGTTAGTAGAGATTGGCTGGCAGTAGGGTCATTCTGGAGTCCTGTGATCCCAAACAGATACCCCACCATTTCGATACTTTCGGCCTGCACAATATCAAATGATCCCGATGCTAGTAGTGCTGACAAGGCAGCGCTATATTCCTGCGATGCGTTACGCAGTGCCATATCGGGAAGTGCTGAGGCAAGGGTTGTCCAAGCGCGCTTGAGTATCGGGCGCGCTGGCGGCCCAAGTACCGTATGGACGGTACAGATTGCGCGTAGTGGGGCGAATGCCTGATTGGCGTTTATATCGGGTACGAAGGTTAGGCATGTAACCTGATGATGCGCAGCGAGGCCGCGAATCAATTGGTAGATGCGCATGGTTCCGCCGCCATGTGGTGGGTAGGGTGGGTATGGTGCCAGGATGAGAATACGCATTAGCTCCCCACTAGGAATTGCTGCGCGAGTGCCCAGAGTGGCGGGAGGAAGATCAGGCATCCGACGATGATTGCGCCAAGAGCAGTAAGCAGAACAGTGCCAGCGGCCACATCTTTAGCAATTTTTGCAAGTGGGTGGCGCTCAGGCGAGGCCAGATCAACAACCGCTTCAATGGCAGTGTTCACCCCTTCCGTAACAAGCACCAGTGTAATGATGATCGTGAGGGCCAGCCATTCCGCTTGCCCAATGCCCAAGACGATACCAAGTGCAATCGCGATTGTGCCAATCACAAGATGGATGTGTGCATTATGCTGAGTACGAATAAGATGAAAGATTCCCTCAAAGGCGAACCTAAACGATGCGATGCGTGTCATCAGCCATGTAATGAGTGCTGAGCGTGGCCCAATCTGAGTGGCACGGGTGCTTGGCGGGTACGCGTGCGATGATTCACTTGTTGGTCTTTCTTGGATGGGAGTTCGATCATCAGGCATCTGTTATCACCCACAGGTAGCATTCACAAGCACATTACGCTATTCTCGTACTAACCCTAATGCCTGCATAACTGCCTCTTCGTGCATGCGCATGGTCGCTTCGTCGCTTGGGCTACGCGCATGGTCGTACCCAAGCAGGTGTAATATTCCATGTACAGCTAGGAATACCAATTCACGCTCATTCGAATGTCCATATTCGACTGCTTGAGACAGCACCCGATCATAGGAGATTGCGATATCGCCTAAGAAGCGTGGCATATCGGGAGGATAGACAAACCCGGGGGCGCCTTCTTCGGCCGCAAACGAGAGTACGTCGGTTGGCGAATCAATCTGGCGATAATCCCGGTTGAGTGCATGCAATTCTGTATCATCGGTAATGAGGATACTTACCTGGATCGACCCTGTTTGTTGTTCGGCATCCAGGGTTGCCTGGATTGCGCGCGTCAGAAGGGTTGTATCGATTGCAGCAGTAATCGATTCGGCGATCTCGATGTCAATTTCGGCATTCACAATTGTATCCTATTAGGTTTTCACCATTTGTGGGGCATAATCGACGCGAGGGTGATAGATACCCTGCAGGGTCGTCAGAAATGCGTGGCGGATGCGGGCAATATCCTCAAGCGTGAGTGGGCTTTCATCGAGTTGGCCGCTTCGTACACGCTCTTCAATGATCGAGCCAACCAATTCTTCGAGTGTTTGACTACCATCATTGCGTTCGGTTTGATCGCGCCCTGAGACAATTTTGCCATGTTGTGCTTTTGAGCGTACAGTCGCCTCGATTGTATCGGCGAGCATCATCACTGCTTGTTCGCGTGTCTGTGGGCGTGGCCCAGGGTAGCGGAAATCGTTAATATTGACACTATCGTGCAATTGGAGCGCTTGCTGGTAGAAATGTTTAATGACACTCGTGCCATGGTGGGTTGCGATGAAACCAATGATTTCATGTGGTAAGCGTGCTGCCTCGGCAAGGCGAACTCCCTCAGCGACATGTTCGGCAATAATTCCAGCACTAGTAACTGGATCGAGATCATTGTGTACATTTTCTCGATCGCTCTGGTTATCGGTGAAAAAGAACGGCCGCGCAGTTTTGCCAATGTCGTGATAGTAGGATGCCACACGTAGTAATAATGCATCAGCACCAATCGCCTCTGCGGCACTTTCGGCCAAGTTGCCTACGGCAACGCTATGGTAATAGGTGCCAGGTGCCTCACGAATCAGTTTGCGTAGCAGTGGTTGGGCTGGATGGGCAAGCTCCATTAGCTGTAATGGCGTGACAATTGCAGCGACATGGCCAACCACATTATAGAGGCCGAGCGCGACAACTGCAGTAATAATGCCATTGAGCATACCAAGTAGTGCAAGTGTGGCGAGTGCTTCTGGAGTGGTGTTTTGGCCTTCAGCGAGGGCGAATGCCAGCGCAGTGACAGCCGTTGCAGCACCAACAGCTAAACCTGCCAGAACAAAGCGTAGTGAGCGTTCACCACGACCAACTGAGAAAATGCCAGCTACGGCACCAACTAATAGGGCTACACCAATATCGAGTTGGCCGCCTGCCAGAAATGCGACAGGTACGGCTAGGAGGCCAGTAATGAAAAGCGATAATCCACTACTGAAAATGGTTGCAATCAGCAGTGCTATTATTCCCAATGGGAACACATACATCCATACGCCACCCAACGATGCAATAAGGCGTGCTAGTAGTGCCATTAAGAGGCACATTCCAAGGATTGTGAAAATCGAGCGTCTGCCTTGGCGTAACTTTGTCTGGTTGAGTGCAACATAGAAGCCAAAGATCAGGCCAAGCAGGCCAGCTAGGAGTGCCTTGCCGGCTACTGCCAGCCAGTTCGTTGCGGTATTCAATTCACCAAGTGCCTGGAGTTTCTCCTCAATATCATCGGTCACAACATCGCCAGCACGCACAATACTTTCACCAGCGAGAATCTGCACAATCACTGGCTCAACACTATTCCGTGCCTGTTGTTTACGGTTCAGGGTTGCCTGTTCATCGATAACCTGATTCGAGCTGAGGTATGCGCCTGCAAACAGGATCATGAGGTCGCGATCTTCAACCTCCGCAGATGTGAGCGAAGCCCAGTATGGTAATGAGAAGGTGCGCACCTGAGCAACAGCATTGTCATCCAGCGCAAAACGATACTCACCAACTGCTCGATCATAGAGATCAAGCGAGTAACGACGTACATCCGCCCAGCGCTGATCACTCAGCCGTGAAATATGTAGCGCTATTTCCGGAGAAATGATAAGCGTGTTATTTGGAAGAGCAGCGAGTCGCTCACGTTCCTGCGCGACGCGTAGGGTTGGATCATCACGAATGAGTGTGATTGTCTGAAGAAAATCCGATAGTAACAGGCGTTGTCGAGTGAGAATTGCAAGATCACGGGTATAAATGACCGTGTCGCTGGCACGTTCGGCACGCTCGCGTTCCAGATTCGTACGCCAGGTACTTGTATAACTGGTTGTTTTGCTAGCTTGGATACTGATTGGGCTCGGTTTGCCTGGCGTAAGGCCTGGGTTGGAAGGTGTCTGAATGACCAAAATACCCCACATGCCAATTGCCAGAGTAAGCGACGCCAGAATCAGGGTGGTCCGTTGCTGTCGAACAGTTTGTGATTCTGACAGCGGAGCACCCTTGGGGCGTTTGGAGCGGAGATTGCGTTGCAATGAAACCATGTAGCTACTGGCTCAACAATTCGCGCACGACCTGATTAATGACACGGCCATCCGCGCGGCCCTTGAGTTGCTGTACAGCTACAGGCATCACTTCTCTCATTGCTGCTGCCCCACTTACCCCTAAATCTGCTATGATTGCCGCAATCAATGGGCGTAATTCATCAATAGTCAGCATTCTAGGTAGATAGCCCTCGAGAATGTGAGCTTCGGCTTCCTCACTCTCAACGAGATCCATACGCCCGCCTTTGCGAAATAGCTCAGCCGCTTCACGCCGCCGTTTGACCTCTTTCATCACAATATCTTGAACTGCTTGTTCGCTCAGCGCCTGCGTGCGGTCTATGCTATCTGCACCTGCCTCGCCTACCGCATCAAATGCTGCTTTGACTGTGGCCATTTGAGCATTCTTCAAGGCAGCATTGGTCATTCGAATAACGTTAACCCGAAGTTTATCTCCACTGCGCATCGCTGCTTTGAGATCTTCGTTTAGCTGTTCCTGCAGGTTCATGGTGTATTCCTATCTGGTAGCTGATCAAACATATCTGAATGTACAACCCATCATTATATGACTTACAACTGCACATGCCTTGGCCGTACACGCTGTTTTTCAGCCTGCACAATCGC
>JANLSE010000280.1:0-8508 GCA_031362265.1 Roseiflexaceae bacterium | reverse complement strand
AGAACAAGAGAACCAAAAACCAAGAACAAGAGAACAAATAAGCCCTTGCGCCTTTGCACCTTTGCGTTTTGCGCCTTTGCGTTTTGCGTTCATTTACTAGATATTGAAGAACACGGTTTCCCGATCTCCCTGTAGAATAATATCAAATTGATAGGTTTGGAAGCCCTGCTGTTCACCCTGCGCCACAATTGGCCGTGCGACTAATGTTGTGCGGCGCTCGATGGGAACAGCAAGCAGCACAGGATCTTGGGCCGTGGTGCTGTCATCCCCAAAATATAAGCGAGTATAGAGATGGTTGAGTAGACCGCGCGCAAAAACTGTTATGCAGATATGCGGCGCTTGTAGCCGCGCCTCGTCGAATGGCACACGCCCTGGCTTGATTGTGTCAAATGAGTAGAAACCATCCGCATCGGTTCCTGAGCGACCATAGCCAATGAAGGTCGGGTCGAGTGGCACATCGCGCATATCGGCGGCATGGTTGTAGCACCCGGCGGCATTGGCTTGCCATATTTCCAGCATTGCATCGGGTACACTCGCGCCATCACCATCATAGATTCGGCCTGTGATACGGATTCGTTCCCCAAGTGTTGCAGGCGTCGTCAGAACGGTCAACTGGGCGTCCGGGCGTAGTAACGCATCGTGAAAGAATGGGCCAATCGTTTGTGAAGCTGTCAATGCGTAATGAGATGTGTGCATATGAATCATCCATTTTGAACCACAGAGAGCATTGAGGCACTGAGAATCGATACAATCGCGGGTTTACCTGATATTACGGTTGTGTTATTCAAAAGGAGTTGTACCCAGAATGATATCCCAGCGCCAGCCAAGCGCCCATTCCTGTTCAGTAACTGTATGATCGTAGGTTGCGATCAGTTGCTGGCGTGCTTGTTCGGTTGGAATCGACTGAAAGATTGGATCTTGAAAGAACAAGGGATCATCCTGGAAATACATTTGGGTAATCAGGCGTGTTTTCCAGGCGGGGCCGAATAGTGAAAAATGGATATGTGCGGGCCGCCAGGCGTTTGGGTGGTTTTTCCACGGGTATGCACCTGGGCGAACCGTCAGAAAGCGATACACACCATGTTCATCTGTCTTGCAACGGCCAATTCCAAGGAAATGTGGATCGAGCGGCCCAGGCCACTGATCGCGCCGATGGATATAGCGGCCAGCCGCATTGGCTTGCCATACCTCGACAAGCGTATGGGCAACCGGCTGCCCGTCCGCATCAAGAACCCGGCCAGTTACAATAATCCGTTGCCCAATCGCCTCGCCACCAGTACCAGCATTGCGAGTTAGATCAGCATCCTCCGGAGTGACTGCACTAACCTGTGGCCCAGGGCCAGTTAACTCAGAGAGTGTTAACGGCACATCGACAAGCGCCATACCTGGTGCCCGTTTGATCGTTGAGCGGTAGCTATCGTACAGGTATGGCGGAAAGATTGTCTGATCGCCACGGATGATATTCCCAATCGTTGTCGTTACCATGACCATTCCTTACAAAGCGCAGAACGCAGAACGCATAACGCAGAGGGTACCCGGTTCTTGCGCTCTTGCGCTTCACCCTGGGTCTGCTTCCGCAAGGATGCGCTTAGCAAGGGCAATCGCGCTATTGGCGGCTGGAACACCGGCATACACAGCAACATGCATAAGTGTTGCGCGAATCTGATCTGTGGTCGCACCAGTATGCGCTGTAGCACGCAGATGGAGAGTCAGTTCCTCGTGCCGACCCAGTGCGGCAAGAATAGCAATTGTTACCAGACTACGGGTGCTACGATCTAATTCGTCGTTTGCCCAGAGCGTGCCCCAAGCAGATTCAGTAATGAATTGCTGGAATGGCGCATCAAATGCGGTTTTATTGGCTTCTGCACGATCAACATGTGCATTACCAAGCACCTCGCGCCGCACCTGCATGCCAGTATCATAGCGGGATGTTGTCACGAGATTATGCCTTTCCTAGTACACACGAATGCATAGACGCAAGGCCACAGGATGAAAACGCCGGGTACCCCTTTACCACAGAGACACAGAGACACGGAGGCTGCAACCACTTCTTATTCTAACCTCTGTGCCTCAGTGCCTCTGTGGTAAGAAAACAGGCAGCGCATTCCATCGCTCTCAAACACGCTCCAGGCCAACATAATTTTCGGCTAGGCTCGTCGCGGCTGCGCGTGAATTCACCGTGTAATCCAACTGTGAAAGCTGTAATTGATGTTGAAACGGGTCATCATCGAAGCGATGGAGCATTGATGTCATCCACCACGAAAAGTGCTCTGCCCGCCAGACGCGCCGTAACACGGTAGCCGAGTATTGTTCGAGCAGGAGTGCTTCACCGCGATCATACCATACTCCAAGTGCCTCAGCCAACACACGCACATCGGCAATTGCTAGGTTCATACCTTTTGCTCCAGTTGGCGGAACAGTGTGTGCCGCATCGCCCGCAAGGAATAGTCGGCCATAGCGCATTGGCGCAACCACAAATGAGCGCATGTGTGTAATGCCGCGCTCAATAATTGGCCCATCGTGGATGGCTGGCCCGTCAGCGAGATCAAGGCGCGTATGGAGTTCAGTCCAGATGCGATCATCCGACCAGTTCGCGAGGTCGTCGTCTGGTGGGCATTGTAGGTAGAGGCGGCTAATCATTGGGGAACGCATACTCTGCAGTGCAAAGCCACGTTCGTGGTAGGCATAAATGAGCTCATCACTCGCAGGCGCTGCGCGTGCCAGGATTCCGAGCCATGCGAAGGGATAGATCTTCTGATAGGTGGTCAGAATACCATTGGGAATAGTGCTGCGGCTCACACCATGAAACCCATCGCAGCCAACAATGTAATCACAGGTGATCGTGTGTTCCTGGCCAGCATGTTGGTAGGTAACACTTGGCTGCGGGCCGTCTATTTCGTTGAGTGTAACATCTGCAACCTCAAATAGAATCTGGCCACCGGCAGCTAATCGTGCGGCAATTAAATCCTTAACGACTTCTTGTTGGCTATAGACGGTGATCGCGCGCCCAACAGTCAGTTCGTACATATCAATTCGATGACGCTCCCCAGCATACTGCAAATGAATCCCATGGTGGATAAGCCCGGTATTGCGCATGCGGTCACCAACGCCAATTGTATTGAGCAGATCGACTGTGCCTTGCTCCAGGACGCCAGCACGCACACGTTTTTCAACATACGTGCGGTCGCGGCGTTCTAACACAATTGATTCAATACCTTGAAGCTGAAGTAGATGAGCGAGCGTCAAGCCGGCTGGGCCAGCACCAATAATCGCGACTTGGGTGTGCATGAGCGCCTCATATAATTGGCGGACACTATGGCGTGGCTTTTATACATTGTATCACGGCGCTCTTCCCCGAAAAGTCTTTCACTAAACACTATGCTACCTATGATTCAAATCGCTGAGCAGAGACATGGTACAGGTTAGCGGCGAATAAACTTGGAAACAGAGTACAGGCCGCACTCAGTACTGAGTGCGGCCTGTACCATTACCAAAGTCGACAATACTTACCGATGGCTGTCATCATCATGCTCGTCGCTTTGTCCTGGCACCTTTATTGCGAGCAACTGGCCGCCCTCAACAAGTTCGCCACTAATGCCATAGTGTGCCTGAATATCAAGCAGGAACCAACCCTTTCCGAGAATGTCGGACATGTCGATCACGCCTGACGACTCTTCATCCTGAGTCAAGAAGTTCGCGCTGCCCACCACGAAGCGCGCTGGGTCGTGCTGTGCAATTGGCGTGATGATATCTAGATTGCGATCATAGCTAAATACACGCCCAAGGTGTGCCTGATTGCCAACATCTTCCTGCAACAGCATCTGCTTCTTACCGATCCCCATGTTGTCAAGCATTTTCTGACCTTCGCTGCCATCGAGCAGCATATCGATCGTGCCACCGCGTGTGACGCGCTCAGCGCTACGGAAGTTCAGGCGCCATAGGCGGCTATTACCCGTGAAGCTTGCGGTGGTGTTGAAGTAGAAGTTACTTGGCTGTTTGGGATCCCAGGCACCATCCTCTGGGCGCTGGAATTCAGTTACGCCCGCTGCGCGGCTGGCGGCCAGCAACTCAACACCGGTCATGTTTTCGACATTACCAAGGCTCACCAAGCTAAAGCGGGTACCTGAGGGAATGCCGGTTGCGGCAACTTCCGCACCAAAGCCCTCCACTTTCACACCATACAGCGTACCATTGGTGAGGCCAGCGCGCTCGATCGGGCTGCCACGCTTGGTTTTGGTACCTACATACACATAGATCTGGCCGCCGGTGCCATCGTTTGTACCAACCACAACCGTTTTCTCGCCGCTATCTGGGTTAGCAAGTGCATTCTCCCAACCGAACTTACCAAGCCGTGGAAGCTCCCAGCTGAGGCCATCCATCCCATGCGCAAACGCACGGCCTTCGATACCACTCTCTTCGCCATTCAGGAAGAGCCGGCCGTTAAAGCCTACGCCATCATCATAGAATGCCGATTTGGCGGGAAGATCAGCGGAGCAAAAGCGAACAAATGTAACGCCCTTTGCTGGCGTGTTATACGAGCTTGTCGCTGGGTTCCAGGTTGCAACGCTCTGTATCAGATCCTCACCCTTCAACACAGCCAGATCGCTTTTGCGGATTGTCCAGCGCGACACAAACGCACCGGTGCTGCCATGGCTACGGGTAATACCAGCGGTGCCAACTAGCTCGTGATTCATCAGCAGTGTAAAGGTGCCATCCTTGTTGTCGAAGGCTCCCAAGCCATCTGGGATACCAACCATACGGTAAGGCGTACCATTGGCCTTATTATTGACTGAATCACCGACCGTCAGGATCGAAGTAATCTGCACGCCTGGCTGTGTTGCGACAAGATACGGGGTTGCCGAGCTACTCGGCCCAACATTGCTATCGGCGGCAAGCGCCCCGTTTCCACCAACGATGAGCGCCAGAGCGATCCCACCAAACAGAGCAGACCTCTGTAAACGACTAAGCATGCCCTTGAACACGAAACACCTCTTTTGTTACAAAGCCTTTTATTGAGAACAGCTCTGATAGTAGAAGAAGTGTGTAAATGGGCCATTATCGCTATGTTAAAGTTGTGCTCTGCGCTCTTCGCACTACATGCGCCGTGCAGAAAGAACCCCAGTATTCAGGCCAATTGTATCGAGACCACCAAAGAAGCGTGCATGTTCGATCTTCACACATGCATCCATCACCACCTGAAGCCCAGCCTCACGTGCACGCGCCGCAGCACCTTCATGAATTACTCCTAGCTGCATCCAAACCGCCCAGGCACCAATCGCAATCGCATCTTCAATAAGCGGCGGAACGGCGGCAGGATCACGAAAAATATCGACCAGATCAACCGGCACAGGAATATCTCGCAACGATGGGTAGCAGGTTCGCCCTAATATCTGCTGCTCACGTGGATTAACCGGTATAATTGTGTATCCTTCTGCCAACAGATAGATCGCGACAAAGTGGCTTGGCCGGTATGGGTTTGCCGAAAGCCCCACCATTGCAATCGTCTTGGCCTTACGTAGAATCTCGATTCGCTCCAAGGCAGTGGTTGCAAATGGCGAGGAATGAACTGGTGAGTGCGAATTTACAGCACCCGAGCCATAACGCTGTTCTGGCATAACTACTCCTAACGCAATGCCTGATCCAGATCCCAGATGATATCCTCAAGATCCTCAAGCCCAACCGAGAGGCGCACCATTTCAGGCAGAACGCCACCAGCACGCTGCTCTTCCTCACTCATCTGCTGGTGGGTTGTGCTGGCTGGGTGAATGATTAGCGTTTTGGCATCACCAACATTCGCAAGATGCGAAATGATCTGGAGCCGCTCAATAAAGCGCTTCCCAGCGGCAAGACCACCATGAACGCCGAAGGTCATGATCGCGCCAGCGCCTTTGGGCAGGTAACGCTGCGCCAAGCTCGCATAAGCGTTCCCTGGAACATCGGGATAGTTGACCCAATCGACCGCAGGGTGTTCGTGCAGAAATAATGCCACTGCACGTGCATTTTCCACATGGCGCTCCATACGTAGGCCAAGTGTCTCGATACCCTGCAGGAATAGAAACGAATTGAATGGGCTGAGAGCTGGGCCAAGATCGCGCAACCCTTCAACACGTGCCTTCATGATAAAAGCAAAATCACCAAAAGTCTCATAAAAGCGAATACCGTGATACCCTTTGCTTGGTTCCAGTAACTGTGGGAATGGCCCTTCACCCCATGGAAAGCGCCCACTATCGACGATAATACCACCAATACTCGTTCCATGCCCACCAATAAATTTAGTTGCCGATTCAACTACAATATCTGCGCCAAATTCAATCGGGCGGCATAAGTATGGTGAAGCAAAGGTATTGTCGATCACAAGCGGGATATGGTGCGCATGGGCAATATCTGCCACCGCCGAAATATCTAAGATATTAATACGCGGGTTGGCGATTGTCTCACCATACAACAGACGTGTACGTGGCGTTATTGCACGCGCAAAGTTCTGTGGATCGTCTGGATCCACAAAGATTGTATTAATCCCCAAACGGCGTAGGCTCACATCGAGCTGCGTGTAAGTTCCACCATACAGCGTATTAGCGGCAACAATTTCGTCGCCTGCCTCTAATAAACTAGTGAGGGCAATCAACTGAGCTGCCTGCCCACTCGCAACGGCTAATGCCCCAACGCCGCCATGGAGAGAGGCCATGCGCTCTTCGAATACTGCAGTCGTGGGGTTAGTGATGCGGGTATAGATATGGCCAAAGCGCTGCAGATTAAAGAGTGCTGCCGCATGATCAGTGTCGTCAAACACATATGATGTTGTCTGATAGATCGGCACTGCACGTGCGCCAGTACTTGGATCAGGGCGTTGGCCAGCGTGCAAGGCGCGGGTATAAAACCCAAACTGACGCTCATAATTGGTCATGGTCTCTTCCTTACTTGCGATCATCGTTGCGATCAGCATGAGCAAACTGGACTTGTGCGAGTATAGCTCATTTTGCGGTATGTGTCTGATAGATGGTATCATCCAGGGCAAGCTATGTGCAACTTGATAGTGTGCTCGATGGTAAAGAAAGACGGAAACGCAAAGACGCAAAGACGCAAGTTTTATATGGTGTTCATCCGAAGTGGCTCCCCACTCCAACCTCTGTGCCCTCTGTGCCTCTGTGGTGATAATAGCTGTTCAATTCTATGGCGCAGCCATTCTATGTAGAGCGAGGAGGATGTGATGATCATTCGGCCAGTTCAGCAGGCGGATTCTAAAGAATGGTTGCGGATGCGGATGGCACTATGGCCCGAATCGACTCCAGAGAAGGAATTGGGCGAGATTGTACACTTCTTTGGCAGCCCGCCATTACCACCACTGCCAGAACTACTTGTCGCATTTGTTGCTGTTCGGCCAGATGGTGGGCTATGTGGGTTAGCAGAGGGTAGCATCCATAGCTCAGCACCAGGGTGTTCAGCCGATCGAATTGGCTTCCTGGAAGCATGGTATGTCGATCCGGATTGCCGTGGTCTTGGGTTAGGCGCACGTTTGGCTAATGCCATCGAGGATTGGGCGCGCTCAGAGGGCTGCCGCGAAATGGCATCGGATACAAACCCGAGCTACCCGCTTAGCCCAGGCGCACATGCGGCACTTGGCTATGCAGAGGTTGCGCATTCTGTGGAGGGGGATATCTATTTTTGGAAGGATCTCTAGCAAGATGCATCCAGCAGGAGGTTGCGAGTGAAATCAAGCGTTTCTTCGCATCAGGGCAATAAACTGCAGATCACACCCGCTCCAGCACCCGCCATGGCTCACGTGGCAATTCGACATGAATCGGATCACCAGGGAATACCTCACCACCAATGAGGACAATCCCCATAATGCCTGCTTTGCGGATGAGATTGCCGTGCGCATCATGATCAAGCACAGCTGCCATGAGCCCAGGCCGAAAGGTATTCAACTGGGTACAGGGGTTACGTAGCCCAGTTATTTCTACAATCGCACTCTGGCCGAGATGGAGGCGTGCGCCAGTTGGCAGATTCAGCAGATCAACACCGCGCGTGGTAATATTCTCACCCATCTGGCCAGCTGCCACAATGAATCCAGCAGCATTGAGTTCATCGTGTAATTCCCCATGAATCAGGTGTACTTGGCGCAGGTTTGGCTGTGTTGGATCCTGTGCAACCCGTGAGCGATGCTTTACGGTGACACCACAATGGGCATCGCCTTCTACGCCTTGCCCAGCCAATAGGCGTATACTCACTTGGGTTGGTTTACTAAACAGATGGGTACTATTGAGGCTTACTGCGGTAATAGTCGCATTCACGAGGCAAACTCCTCTAACTGAAAGTATGAAGGCTGAAAAACGATAACGCTAAGACTGTACTTCGATGGGTACATATCGATTGACGCGCATGGCTCTGAAGAGGTATCATACCAGTAGATAACCCAAGCGAAAGAGGGCAGAGTAATGACTACAACGATCATGCGGCCAACCATTACTCTACGTTCGCTCGATGCGGCGTGGAGTTATGAGCGCTGGG
>JANLSE010000271.1:0-3836 GCA_031362265.1 Roseiflexaceae bacterium | reverse complement strand
GGGCTATGGAATCGCCCGGATTGTCGAATTGATCTATGCTCCGGTGCAATGAAAGGCATACATCATGTATACATCAATCATGGTTCCGCTCGATGGATCGCTGTTCAGTGAGCATGCACTGCCACTCGCGTTGAGCACAGCGCGCCGCAGTCATGCAACACTACACCTGGTACGCGTCCATGTCACAGATCCGAACCAGGCCAATCATCCTGCATTTGATCCAGAGCATGACCGCCAGTATCTCGCAAGTATTGTCGATAGAATAGCGAGCAATTGGGATGGCCAGATCAAAACCCTACTGCTTGAGGGCATACCAACTGAGGCAATTGCCGCATATGCAGAGGCTCAGCATATTGATCTAGTTGTGATGACAACCCATGGACGTGGAGCAGTCTCACGTGCATGGCTGGGGAGTGTTGCAGATCGGCTTGCGCGCCAATTGCCGATGCCAATGCTACTAGTTCGGCCACACGAGGGCGAACCAGCCGATATGACCAATCTAGCTCGTATCGATCACATCCTACTCCCACTTGATGGAACCGATTGGTCAACTGAGATCATTGAGCATGCAACTGCGCTTGGGACATTGACGGATGCAAAGTACACCCTCCTGCAGATCCTTCAGCCAATCGAGATCTATGCGCCTGCATATGGCCTCGGCACATATACGCCAATTCAGGCCAACATTGAGCCGTGGAAACAAGAGGCACAGCAATATTTAGATCGAACGGCCACAACGCTACGTGCCGCTGGCCTTCAGGTTCAGGTAGAGGTTTGTATCGGCCCAACCGCAATGACAATTCTAGATTATGCAGGTGATCACGATGTTGATCTGATTGCAATCGAAACACACGGCCGTAGTGGTGCTGCGCGACTCCTGCTTGGCAGCATCGCGGATAAAATCGTGCGCGGTACTGGAATGCCGGTTCTCCTGTACCGCCCGCAAGGTACCGCAACCACACTATGAGGAGTATATCGATGAGAACAAGAGTGGGCCTGTGGATTGATCACCGCAAGGCGATCATCGTGGCTATTACAGACAAAAGCGAAGAAATTGGTCTGATCATATCCAAGGTAGAAAAACAAACCCGACGGTCAGGTGATTCACCAATGAAAGGGTCGTATGAGTCACAACAGGTGCCCGCAGACGATACTCGCCAGCGAGCGCTTGCTGGGCACCTCAACATTTACTATGATTCGGTCATTGCAAGTATCCATTTGGCAGAGTCTATTCTACTATTTGGGCCTGGCGAAGCCAAGAACGAGCTTCATGAACTCGTCGAACAGCATCTTGATGCGCACATCGTTGGTATTGAAACCGTGGACAAAATGACCGATCGGCAGATTGCGGCGAAGGTTCGCGAGCATTTTAACGCGAAGAAGTCGATACCCGCTTAATATCCGATCCTCCGTCATATTTTGGTATGCAAAATTCCAGAGGTATGTTTCAGTAACACACTAAGGGGTTTGATAGGGTCGAGAGCCCTACCAGACCCCTTAGTGTGTTGATAGGAAGTGCCCCTGTGCACCAGATCTGCTTCATCAGGCGCGATCCATCGCTTGTGCTACAATCGCTCGGGGCACATGGGTTAAAGGTTCGCCTGCCCTGAAAGACTCGCCACCATGTATTCGAGGAGCACTGTCATGCACGTGGGTATAGCTACCTACGCACGGCTGCCACAACTCGTCGAGGATGATCAACTGATTATGAGAACGCTGCGCGAACATGGGCATGTGGTCGACGCGGTGATCTGGGATGATCCGACCGTCACATGGCCTAGTTATGATACGGTGCTTGTGCGATCCTGTTGGGATTATCATAAACGCCCAGTTGCATTCCTGGCCTGGATTGATCGTCTGGAAGGCATGCAGGTTCAACTATGGAACCCACCGCAACTGCTGCGTTGGAATCACGATAAACACTACCTGATCGAACTCGCCGCACAAGCGGTGCCAGTCGTACCGACAATTTATATTGAGCAGGGGACATCGCCCGATTTAGCGCATCTGCTGAATGGCCAACAATGGGAGCGGGCAGTTGTGAAACCAGCGATTGCAGCAACGGCATTCCATACATGGCAGACGAATAGCGCACAAGCCACTAATGATCAGCAGCGATTTATGGCACTTACCGCCGAGCGTTCGATGCTCATCCAACCATTGATGCCCGAAATAATGGTGGGCGAGTGGTCGCTGATCTTTTTTGGCGGTATATTTAGCCACGCGGTGCTGAAGCGCCCAGCACCAGGCGATTTTCGCTCGCAGGATGATTTCGGTGGTACTGCGGAACTATGCGATCCGCCGCCAGGTATGGTTGAGCAGGCAATCCATATACTCGATAGATTACGCAGCCCATGGCTATATGCCTGAGTTTTACCCACATCTTGTCGAATCACGGAGGCAAGTGCGCAGCCAGATGGACGCCTTCGAGAAGTTGCTGTACCTCCAGCCAGCCACGCCAGATGGTCTTCCAGCCAGGCAGGCCATCGCCCTTGCGTCCCTGATGGCCGCCACGTTGGGCCACGGTGCGCCAGAAGGTGCCCAACGTCAGGTCTTCCACCAGGACGGCCGCCAGGTGGGCCACTACCCGAACCAGGTTCGCGGGCAGCACCTCGCGCGCCAGCCGCTCGGGAGCCAGGCGTGCGATCTCGCGCAACTGGAGCAGGCGTACCGCGATCAGTGCCAGAAAGCCCAGCAAGCGCACCAAGGCCGCATAGCTCTGGAGTTGACGCTGCTCCAGGCGGCAGCCAGTTTTCAGACACTGGTGGTAGTCCTCGGCCAGCCAACGACAGCGGTACCAGGCCGCACGCTCCCAGGCTGCGCGCATCGTCGGTGTCGGCACGCTAGTCACCAGAATCCATTCCAGCGGCTCGCTGACCTCAGGTGGCGGGTTGGGCTCCCAAACCCGGATCAAGCAGACCTGCAAGCGGGGCTTGCGGCGCGAATGGGCGGGCGGGTGCAAGGTCGCAGCCTGGAAACTGACCGTCACCCGCGCGGTACGGGCCGGCTGCTTGGGGCGTGCGGGCAATTCCAGCTCACGCTCATCAGCGCCTGGCAAGCCGCGCACGCGGCTCAGCAAGGACTCGACCTGACCTGGCTCGACCTCGATCCGTCTATCCTGAGCCACGCGTACGAGAAAATCGCAGCGCTGCTGGCAGCATGCCTCGAGAAAGTCAAAGATGTCGCTATAGCGGTCACCGACATGGACCCAGGTGCTGCCCGTAGGGGGTGGCCCAACCGCCTCGACCATGCGGCTCCAGATTTGGCTCTCGCGCGGACGGGCACGTCGTTGGCTACACGTCTGGCCTTTGGGTTGCGGCTGACGCAGGAAGGGCTCCTGGGCGGCCAGGCCCAGCACCTGACGGGGTTCGGGCACCACGGCCAGGACGGTCTGCAGCAGGTAGCCACGCCCATCACCGTTGCCAATCGGGCCAAGGCCCGCGGTCTTGGGATGGTGGCTGTAATCAACCTCGGTGGTGTCCTGGATCAGCAAGACCAGGTTCTGGCGTCCCGCCTGTTCCCGCGTGGCGTCCCAGTGGGGCTAACACAAGGCCGTATGGGTCACATCGGCTTCGTCCAGCAGGCGGTAGGTCGCTTTCAGCGCACTGGGCTCGCCCATCTGCTGGGGCAACAGCGCATCAGGGTGACGCATCAGCCCTGCCGCGATGCGCACCGCGCGGCGCTCCCGGCGTCGATCGCCCAAGTCAACGGCCGCAAAGGTACGATCTGCCCATTCGTTGGGGCTTACCGTCACGGAGCGTACATGCATCGGATGACCCTTCCAAACTATGGCGATAGATGTTCCCAGGATACCACGACATGTGGGTAAAACTCAG
>JANLSE010000150.1:0-37730 GCA_031362265.1 Roseiflexaceae bacterium | reverse complement strand
CACTCGGTTCGGTGAAGGGGAAGTAGCTGGGCCGGAAGCGCGTTTTGACCCCTTCCCCATACAGTCGCTCAGCAAAGCCAATCAATGTGCCTTTGAGATCTGCGAAGGTGATATGCTCACCAACCGCAATGCCTTCTACCTGATGGAATTGCATCTCGGATCGGGTCGTGACATGCTCATAGCGGTAGACCTTCCCTGGCAAAACAACCCGTACTGGCTCAGGGGCGAACTTTCGCATTGCATGAATCTGCCCTGGCGACGTGTGTGTTCGTAACAGAACGCGCTGATCGCCGGGCGGTGTATCGATATAGAATGTATCCCACATGTCGCGAGCAGGATGATCTTCGGGCATATTCAGCAGGCCGAAGTTCATCTCATCGCTTTCAACTTCAGGAGACTCAAATACTTGGAAGCCCATCTCAGCGAAGGCACCAGTCACAGTGCGCAACATTTGTGTACTTGGGTGAAGTCGACCAACTGCTGCTACACGCCCAGGAAGCGTGACATCAATGGCCTCATTTTCAAACTCATTCTGGCGCGCGGCATACTTCATGCGTAGCTCTGCATCAGCATAGCCTGTCTCAAGCTCCTTGCTGATCGCATTAAACTGTTGTCCAGCTGTTTTGCGCTCCTCGGGTGCCAGTGCCCCTAGCCCGCGGCTCAAGCGCGTGAGTGCACTCTGTTTGCCAAGGTATTGGCTCTTCCACTCAAGAAGGCCAGCCAAATCAGGAACTGCCTGTAGCGCCGTAGTTGCCTGGTTCTGCAACGCTTGCAACTCATCGAGAAATGTCATCGCCCACTCCTTTCCAAAAAAAACAGAGTCATGTCTCGTAGGGACGAGACATGACCCGTGGTACCACCCTCATTTGGCATCTACACAACGTGCAGAAGCCCTCAGACCCCGATATCGGAGGGTAACCGGAAGCGACTACTGGGAGCGATAGCGTGCGGAGTATCGAGACATAGGAGCCTTGGAACATGTGAACACATGAGTGTGTATTCTCACCCTGTCACCCTGTCACCTTGTCTCCATGTCTTGCCGTCTCCGCGTCTCCCCGGTTCACCGCTCGGCTCAGAAGGGAACTTCACTAGGGTTCATGCGGTGCCGACTCACAGCCATTAGTCGCCACTCTCTGATCGCTTCTACCTAGTTACTCGCTTCGTCTTCGCCATGATATTGAATATAAGAACCAAGAACCATTGTACGGGCGAACCTTGTGTTCGCCTGCAAGAACCAAGAACCAACGTACGGGCGAACCTTGTGTTCGCCTGCAAGAACAAGAGAACAAAGGAACAAGAGAACAAGAGAACCAAGAACTGAACAGGAGAATAAGGAGACAGGGCGGCAAAAAGGGAAACTGCTCCAATGCTCCAATGCTCCATCGCTCTATGTTCTGCCGCGTGATCGCTGGCGTAACCCTTCAAATAGGATGATACTACCTGCAACCCCTACATTCAGCGATTCAGCGCCACCTTGCATTGGAATGCTGATTCGTTTTGTCGCATATGCGTTAACATCATCACTCAGCCCATGTGCCTCATTTCCCAGAACGAGCGCAACTGGCTGACGCCAATCGGCTGCATAGTAAGGCATTGGTGCATGGGCATCAGCTGCATACACATGATCAACCAAGCGCAGTCGCTCGGCAACCGCCTCCCAGCCGAGATCCTGCTCAATCGCAAGGCGGAGGTGTGCACCCATTGCAGCTCTCACAACCTTGGGGCTATACACATCCACACTGCCAATCGTACACAGGACTTGCGCGACACCAACCGCTTCTGCACTACGCAGCAACGTACCCAGGTTCCCTGGATCCTGCGTTGCCTCCAGCACCAGAATAATACCTGGCGTACCAGGCCGTACCATTGGCCAGCGCGCCAGCATCACGATTCCCTGCGGATGAACAGTATCGGAGGCTGCTGCGACAACGTCCGCTGTTGCTGGATGCGCCACCAGCATAGGTTCAACCAACGCGAGCAGCCGCTGCCCTTCTGATGTAGCCGCAAGTTGATCGGGAGCATACAATGCAAGGGTACACTCAAGGCCCTGTGTCAATGCATCGAGCGCCAACCGAACCCCTTCTAGCACAAACAATCGCTCGCGGCGTCGATCTTTGCGATCAGCAGCCAGCGAGCGGATGTGTTTGACATGTGGGTTGGCTGAACTGGCGATCATGCAGTGCGCTGAGCTTGCTCCACCACACGGCCAAATCCGGCCAAATCACGTACCGCCAGATCAGCAAGCATCTTGCGATCCAATGCAATATTGGCTTTCTTCAAGGCATTAATCAGCCGGCTGTATGAAAGACCATGTAATCGCGCTGCTGCATTGATACGCACAACCCACAGCCGCCGGAAATCACGCTTCCGATGCCGTCGGTCACGGTATGCATACGATAGCGCCTTCATAACTGTCTGTTTTGCAACAGCATAGCGCCGGCTACGGCTACCCCAATATCCCTTAGCCTGCTCTAGTAGTTTCTTGTGGCGCTTATGCGCCATTACTCCACGCTTTACGCGAGCCATTTTTCGATCCTATTCTGTATTATTGCAATGTAACGCCTTAACGGGCGTGCTTAACACCATACGGCAGCGCGATTCTAATCCGGCGCTGCACAGTCTTATGTACTGGTTTCGATTTATCAAGCTGCTGGAGCAGGCGAAGGGCCTTGCGGCGGCGGAAATGCCCGCGGCGGCCTTGGGCGCGCTTAAGCTTGCCACTTCCCGTAAAAGAGAAGCGCTTTGCTGCACCCTTGTGAGTCTTCATCTTTGGCATTACGGTCTAATCCTTATCCTCATTATCATCATCATCGTCGTCATCATCATCAATGTCGACATCATCATCATCAATGTCATCATCCGGCAACTCAGCCACTACTAGCGCTGCCTTCGGGTCAGCTCCAGCCTTTAACAAAGCGGCGCGTGCCTGTTCTGCCTGGCGCTGCATCTGAAGCTGAATTTGCTTTGCTTTGGCATTTGGAGCCAGCAGAAGCGATAGCGCTTTCCCTTCCATCAGAGGGCGCTGCTCTATAGTGGCAATATCGCGCAGTTCCTCCGATATTTGCTCAAGCATAGCCATGCCAATATCAGGGTGGAAAATCTCACGACCGCGAAACTTTACTGTGAATTTGACCTTATCGCCACTCAGCAAGAACTTGCGCGCTTGACGCGACTTAACACCCAAATCATGATCATCTGTCTTGGGTTTCAGCCGCACCTCTTTTAGTTCGATTTGTTTCTGGTGCTTGCGCGCCTCGCGTTCCTTTTTCGTCTGCTCATAGCGGAATTTGCCATAATCCATCACCCGGCAGACAGGAGGAATAGCATTTGGTGCGACCTCGACCAGATCAAGCCCTCGCTCCTCGGCGATCATCTGTGCATCGCGGATCAAAACAACGCCGATCTGCGCGCCTTCCTCATCGATCAGGCGCACCTCGCGAGCACGAATGCGGTTATTAATTCGAAGCCGATCTCTGATTGCAGAGCTCCTTCCAGATAGCCAGCAGACAACAGAATCCCTACCCCGCTCGGGGTATGACGTGCTGCGAAGTATAGCATCAGGGCTCGTATTCGTCAACCAAATACGAACCTACGACACAGTGACGGGGGCAAAGGCATCCAATACTGGGATGAATAGTCCATCGTAAAGCAATGTTCGTTCAACATTGTCACTGATCAATAGAATAACATAGGTTTTGCCATCACGCTCTGCCAATGCCAGATCGGCAGGTAGCCCCTGAAGAGTGAGCTTGTAGAGATCCCAGGTGAATGATGCGCCTTTGTGGGTTCCACTTGGGCTACGGTCGCCTTCCAAACCAAATTGATTTGCGAGGTTATCCAGCGCCTGTTGTTTGGTGAATGATATTCCCAACTGCAGAATTGCTATATCACTAGTGCGATTGCGGGCATAGATTCCTGAACTAATCTCCTCCCAAGCTTCTGGGATAAGGCTTGAATAGCCAAACTGCTGATTAACAAGTGGTTTAAGCACGAGATCACTACCGGTACCAACAAATGCTGGTGCGCTTTGTTCTGCGACACAACTGGTGTCAGGTTTACTGGTTGGATCATTAAGGAAGGCTAGTGCTATGTTCTGTGGGCAACCACCATCAAAGCCAGGTGC
The DNA here is from genome assembly GCA_031362265.1 of Roseiflexaceae bacterium. Taxonomy (GTDB): domain Bacteria; phylum Chloroflexota; class Chloroflexia; order Chloroflexales; family Roseiflexaceae; genus JANLSE01. The sequence goes on along the minus strand of JANLSE010000150.1, from coordinate 33,607 downwards.
ATGGCCACGGCCAGGAAACTCGATGAATGTACTGTTTGTGAGGGTCTTGGCTGCTTCGCGGCCATCATCAGGCGGTGTGGCGGGGTCATATTCCCCAGCCAGTACAAGTGTTGGAATATCACTGATAACAGGTTCATTCTCAATTGTTGGAGCAGTGCCTGCCTGCCAGGTATTACAAATGGTTGTGTAGGTGCTTAGATCAAATACTTGGTGTTGTTGCGGGAATGCATCGTCGGCCGCAGCGAGCGCTTCAACTGTGTCGAAGGATATTTCTTCATTGCAGCGAACTGCAAAGAACATGCCATAGCTGAGATATTCGTTCTGCAGCACACTATTCAGCGCAAGCCGAACAAACAGCGAATGATCGATTCCTTCGGATGCGGCAAAAACGGCCTTTGGGAGCTGCGTGATCAAGTCGCTTGAGTACATGGCTTGGGCGGTAAGCCCAATCAGCGCATCGCCATTGATCAATATGTTCAACTGCTTTTGGGTGAATGGGTTGGTTGCCTGATCGACGATTGGTTCTTTGTTGAGGGTGTCAACCAGCGCATAGAAGCGGTCGTGCAAGTTAGGAAAGGCTTTGTTACAAGCAACATCCTGTTTGCAGCCACTGAATAGTTTCTCGAAAGAACGATCCACATCACCTGGGGTGCTTGTTTCGCTGGCTTGGAGCGAGCGAGTAGCGTCAAGTACAACACTTCGAATGCCAGCAGGATATTCACGCATGGTTGTTAGCGCGAGGCGCGTACCATATGAACTGCCATACAGATTCCACTGTTCATACCCGAGCGCCTTGCGTAGATCTTCGATGTCAGCAGCGCTTGCAACACTGTTATAGGCGGTTAGGTCGACACCTGTAGCAATCAAGCGATCATGGCATTTCAACAGTGCTGCGATAAACAGCTTATTGCCTTCTTCAAGGCTGATATTTTTGTTGAGTGTGTCGTAGGCTAGCTTTGTGTACTCATCACAGGCAAGTGATGGTTTTGAATAGCCAGTACCACGCTGATCGAAGACGATTACATCGCGATCTGCCAACATGGGCACAAAATTATCCTCATATGTGAACTCAAGCGCTTGTAGAGCATTACCACCTGGCCCGCCCTCAAGGTATACAACCGGATCTTTTGCTGGGTTGTTGCCACTGCTTTTGAAGACAGCAACTGCGAGCTCGATTGTGCGGCTATTTGAGCTTGCGCGATTTTCAGGAACGAAGAGTACATAGCATGTAGCATTAGCTCCAGTTGGGAGGCTAAAGGAGCAAGAGACAGGTTGTAGCCCCTGTGTCGCAGGTGCCTTGGTTGGCACAGGCACCTCGGTTGGCGCAGGCTTTGCAATTGGTTGGGTTGTTGCTGTGGGATCTGGGCGTGCGGTTGGCTCCTGCTCATTGGTTGGGGCTGGGTTATTGGTTGGCTCCGCAGTTGTTGTTGGGGCCAGTGTTGCGGTGGGTGTGCCAGCAAGCGGGATACTACAGGCGCTCAGCAGTGTGCTGATGGTAATTAATAGTGTAGATAGGCGGCGGAACATGAGCGAAGCTCCTTCAGATAGCACAGCATATACTCGATGGTTCGAGCGATCTGAATCCTACCACAGATTGCAAGAAAACGCCTGATTGTCGTAGTCATTCGATCAATTGATCGTGCGAAACAAATTACTCATGTGCGTTGATACCCGCAACGATAACATTAGCCTGTTGTATCACCACTCACCGTAGTCTTGCCGAAGTTCTCCGCTGACACCCCGCAGTTCAACCGGAGCACTACCGAAGAACTGAGATGTTATTCTCGTAGCAGTGATGGCGAACACACAGGGAGGGTATCATGATGACACGGCTACGCGACAGCGGACTCAATGGTATGAAGGCCAGCGTAGAGTATTGCAAAGAATGTCGCAAACAGACAGTTCACTATACTGCCGCGGGTGGCTGGCCGGTTTGCCACTCTTGTGGGTACAATGCCGAACTTGAGAAATTGGCGCATATGCTTGATCGACGCCAGGCCGATAAGAGCCGCAAGCGCTGGCCATGGGATAAATGAGCGACAATGGGATGAGGGCATTGGGATAAGGAAGCAAGCAGCTTGGGAGAACCATGCGAAACAAGCAGTCTCCCAACACTTTACCGCCTTCTTACCTTGTTAACTCTCCCCCCGGCAGCATAATCCGCACACGCGTTCCTCCTTCAGTGCGGCGTTCGGTGGTGAGCGAACCACCAACGACAGCGAGTAGAGTAGTATGTAGAGCAAGGCCGCGACCACTGGTGCTATTAGGGATGGGAGTTCCCATCCCGATACCATCATCCTCTACCAGCACAAGAATTCCCGGCCGATGTTGCTCCAGCCCAACACGAACAATAACCTGTAGGTGTAGGGTGCGAGTAGCGGTTGCGCCACGCCCATGGCGTGCTGCATTGCGCATAGCTTCACGTGCAGCATAGAAGAGCACCTCCCCTGCTAAGGGCGCTAGTTGTTCAGCTACGGATTGGGCTAATGGATCCGCTTGCCAAGTGACCTCATCGAACGCACCCGCCATTTCGCGGGTTGCGGTACTGCGTAGCGCTTCAACAATGCCTAATCGCGCAATTTCACCACTTGCGGGCGCTGGCATGCCGTGTAGGAGATCCGCGATCTGGCGATGCGCATTTGCCAGTACAGTTAGTGCATCCGTGGCATCCGCACGCTCGCCGAGTGTGAGCATTGCAGCATGGATCTGTGGTAGAACGTCATCATGGAGCACACGGCGGGTGCGTCGATCTGCTATTTGGCTCTCGGCCAGGCTGCGGCGCTGAAGTCCCACTAGGCGTTGTGCGAGCGCGGCACTCGCGCGTGTGTCGATCAAGCGTTCAGCGGCGGCGCGTGCGATTTCAATCTCCTCTTGGGTGTAGATTGCCTCACCACGTTTGGCTGCCAGTAACAGTACGCCAATTAATCCGCGCTCGCTCCAGAGTGGAATTGCCCAAATGGCACCCTGGTGTTGGCTTGGGTCGACAGCAATACACAATTGGTTAAGCTCAGCAAGCTGTGTGATCAGATCTGCTGGCAACGAATCCATGGTTGCGATCGGATTGGCGGCGCTTGGTTGGCTGAGTGGGTATGAGAGTGATGGCACAAGTGGAGCTAATGGCCCAAGCGGGATCAGCGTTGCAGATCGCGCTTCCAGCACCTCTTCACAGAGTGCGCGAAATGGGCCAGCAAGGTTGATTTCGGCTGGAATGTCTGGGCCAAGCAGTTGATCATAGAGATGTTGGCTCACAATAAAAGGGCGTAAACGTTGCATACTACGTTCACGCTCGGCATAGCTACGCCAGCTAAGAAGTGCGTAAAAAAGGGTCATTAGTACCGTTGCAAACATCAGCCGATAGATCGGGTCAACCGGCAAATCGAGACTCCAGGCCACAAGCGTGCCATACCCTGCAGCTAACACGAGGCTATTGCGCCAATAGCGTAGCAGGCCACCACGTGGGAGACTCTTCCCAGTAAATATTTCATACGATACGATCGCTTTGCCCATGAATACCACCACTACCGCAATAAGTGCCGAGACGAGCAGATCAATAACATGCAAAATAATGATCGTTCGAAATCGTGCAAGATCAACAAGGCCATTGCTAACACCAACCAGAACCCAAGCTGCCGCAGCGCCCACTGTTAGGCTAACCAGCAATAGTACGCCTGAAGCGGCGATAAGCCAGGGCCGTGCACGCTGGCGCGCAAGATCCCCCATGAATCGATCTGAGGTAGCTGGAAGGCGTAGAACCGCTAATGTGAGCATGATGCAGAGTGTGCTATAGACAGGATACACAAACAGAGCAACCGGAATACCTGCGAATGAGATGATTGGTGGGATTGGTACACTGAGGAATTCCTCATATGAGGGAAGCGGGTTAGCTACTACCGTTAGCAGTAAAGCGGCTATCCCGATCAGTGAGACGACGGTGATACCAAGACGGTGGCCTGGTCGCGTAAGCGCTCCGGCAAACCAAGCCATGACCAGATACCACAAGTACGGGCCAGCGACAAATGGCACCCATAATACACGCCACCAAACGGCTAATTCACGTTCAATCACAAACAGATCACGAGCAACAACGGTTGTATGGCCAGTAAAGAAGAGGCCACCTAACAACAGCCCACCGCCGACCACATAGGTTCCCCAGCGCGGGCGTTCGGCGTTAAGGAGTATTGTGAGGCCTAGCCAGATCAGCGCAATCGTGTTGAAAATAGAGACAGCCACGACTGACCAATTGAGTGTGCCGATCAGTGATGAGGTGAGTGTGTTCATAAGAAAGAAGGGTTGTATATTACTGGAACGGCTTCCAATCTCCGCGCTCATCCATACAGAGCGGGTTACCCAGTTCATCCCACATGAGGAGGCGGCCAAGATGCATAATGATTGCGGCGCGTGTACGAGCTACTTTCTCATCGGTTGAACTATCGTTAAGGCCCCACGCTGCGTAGATTTGGCCATTCGTACGGCTGATTGTTCGTTTATCGCGGAAGCCCATACGTGCAGCGATTTGTTCATTACTCATACCGCGTGCCAGCATTTCGGCCACGAGTTGCTCATTTGGTTCTAGGAGCGCAATTGGGGATTGCTCATCTTTGCGGCGCACCTCTTGTACACGCGATTCGATTTCGGGATCGATAAAACTGCGGCCGGCAATTGCATCGCGAATAAGTGGGATGATCATCTGTGGTAGCAGGAAGTTCGATTTACGGACATAGGCGTAGTGGCTTAGGATTCCAGCGCTGCGGAAGGCCCGAAAGTAGGCATCATCGTCTTGGATAGAATAAAACACCACCGGTAGGCGGGGAAACTCGCGGCGAATGGCTACTGTTGCGGCAATTCCATCGAGCGCGCCAGCTAATTGAACATCCATCAGTATCGCCTGTGGCGGATGCGCCAGACAGATTGCAAGCGCCTCTTCTCCGCTTGGGCAGGCACCCATAACATGAATGGCACCACTTGCCTCTAAACCAGTGATCAGTGCTGGCCGTAGGCGTTCATTATCTTCAACCACAAGCAGCTCAATCATAGCCCACCATTGCTTGCCCATTCCTGTAATGAGGGTACCAGGAATGGATGGCTTGCGCAAGCACTTATGTGCAGAATCAACGGGCTACATGCGGGAAACAGCGAACAACGGTGCGGATGAGATTGCAAGATTGCACATCTGGGGTACACTATAGAAACTGGTGTACTAGATTTCGCTGCCACTGCGATCACTTTGGAGAGTATGATTATGTTACGCGATGAGAGTGCCACGCCATTTTTGATTGCGGGCATACTGATAGCCTTGGTATTAGTGGGAACCTTTTTTCTGAACCCACCAAACCAGGCCGCACTGAGTCGTCAGTTTGTTGCTAGGCCATCGAGTCCGGGCGTGCCAACACTATCTGCGATTGACTTGCCGCAGGTACGCCTGCCAGAGCTACCATCCGATGCACAAACCAAGATATCGGATCTAACCAATCAGCTTGCCAAAGGGCAGCCGATCCCAGCATTGACACCCGAAGTGGAAGGGCCACATGTGCGTGTCAGAGTGCGGGATATTCGGCGTGATGGTGATCATGTGAGTATTCGTGGGAGTGTCTCAAACATTGGAACAGCCCCACTCCAAGTCATGCCAGCTGCGTTTCTGTTCCGCGATAGTACTGGTGTGAGTTATGCCACCGAAGGTACAGGTGCGACCACATTGGCAGGTGGCGCAGAGACCCCATTTGATCTCACTGTACCGTTGCCAGAAGGACTTGGCCTCACACTGATTGTTGATTTGCCGCCTGAGCCGCCACTTGAGCAGGTGCTGATTGTCGAGATACGCCCTTGACCCATGCTAACAAATCCTTGGAAGCTGTTCGCCTACCAGCATATCAACTACCCGCATCCCGCCGATTGCGGTACGCGCAACCACAATTGCTGGGTGATCTGCGGTGACCCGCCCAATGATCGTGGCCTTACGCCCAAGTGGATGATCGTGCATTGCCGCAAGAATGATCTCAGCAACCTGGGCAGGCACAAATGCCACTAGTTTGCCCTCATTCGCAATATAGAGTGGATCCATGCCAAGCAGTTCGCAGGCGCCTTGTACCTCGGGTGGTATAGGCAAACTCCGCTCATCCAGTACAATACCAACATGTGAGCTGTGGGCAATTTCGTTCAGGGTAGAAGCTAACCCACCACGCGTTGGATCACGCAATACATGAATAGCTTGGGTTACCTGTAGCATTGCCGCGACGAGGCCATTCAGTGGTGCGGTATCGGATTCGAGTGGTGCGCCAAACTCAAGCCCTTCGCGTACACTCAGGATCGCAATGCCATGGACGCCGATGTCTCCGCTGACGATCACGACATCACCGGGTTGTGCCTGATCTGGCGCGATCCGCACACCATCTGGAATGATACCAAAGCCACTGGTATTGATATAGACGCCATCGCCATGGCCATGATCCACAACCTTGGTATCGCCAGTGACGATCTGGACACCAGCGCGCCGTGCGGCAGCAGCCATAGATTCAACGATGATTGCTAGTTGATCGAGTGGCATGCCTTCTTCAAGAATAAAGCCAGCACTGAGGAAGAGCGGTTGTGCGCCACTCATCGCAATATCATTCACTGTGCCATACACTGCAAGTTCGCCAATATTGCCACCTGGGAAGAACAATGGGCGAACCACATATGAATCGGTTGAGTAGGCCAAGCGTTGTGCGCCAAGTTTTAGAATAGCTGAATCGCCTAGTTGATCGATGGTTGGGTTATGGAATGCGGGCAGGAAGAGATGCTCCACCAGTTCGGCGGAAAGCTTGCCACCACCGCCATGACCCATGACAATCTGTGGGTGATCGCGTAATGGCAACGGGCATGTCCAGTTTGCAAAATCAACGTTGCTCATCGTAGCACCCCAATCTCACTCTCGCGAACAAAACGGCCATACTGATAGTAGGCCGCACAGGCACCCTCACTCGATACCATGGTTGCGCCAAGTGGTGAGCGTGGGGTGCATTCCTTCCCAAATGCCTGGCACTGATTGGGCTTGATCAACCCCTGAAGCACCATGCCACTCTGGCACAGTGTTGATTCGTGTGTGTGAATGCCCTCAACCGTGAAGCGCCGCTCTGCGTCGAATTCGGCATAACGTTCACTTAAGCGCCAGCCACTCTGGGGTATTACTCCAATGCCACGCCAGCCACGGTCGGTCGTCTCGAAGACATCGGCGAGCATCTGTTGGGCTGGTTGGTTGCCCTCTGGCCGCACTGCGCGTGGGTAGGCATTTTCAAGCTCTGCACGGCCCTCTTCTAACTGGAGGATCACACGGCGAATGCCTTCTAATACATCAAGCGGCTCAAAACCGGTTACCACAATTGGCACATGGTAGCGCTCGACAAGTGGGCCATATTGCCAGGTTCCCATGACACTACAGACATGCCCGGCTGCCAGAAAACCCTGGACGCGTGAAACCGGTGCTTCCATAAGCGCGGTGATAGCTGGTGGCACAAGCACATGCGAAACAAGCATTGAGAAGTTGCTCAACCCGAGTTGCTTGGCCTGGAAGACTGCCATTGCATTGGCTGGTGCGGTTGTCTCAAAACCGATCCCAAAGAAGACAACCTGCCGATCCGGATGTTGCTGTGCGATGCGAATTGCATCAAGTGGTGAATAGACGATCCGTATATCGCCACCTTCACTTTTTATGCGGAATAGATCTTTGGAACTGCCAGGAACACGTAGCATATCGCCAAATGAGCAGAATATGACGCCTGGCTGAGCCGCAATTGCCAGCGCTTTATCGATCATCTCCAGTGGTGTTACGCATACTGGGCAGCCAGGGCCGTGGATGAGTTCGATCTCGTTTGGCAGCAACTGATCGATGCCATTACGAATGATCGAATGTGTCTGGCCACCACACACCTCCATGATTGCCCAATGTTGGGTGGTAATGCGATGGATTTCTTCAAATATACGCGCTGCCAGCACTGGGTCGCGGAACTCATCAAGGTACTTCATGTGCCACCTCTTGACCCGCCAGCAATTCTTCATGGAGAATGCCAAGATTGTGAAACAATGCGAGTGTCTCCTGAGCGGATTGCTCATCGATCTGGGTGATGGCAAAACCAACATGCACAATCGTATAATCGCCGATTTGGAGCTGGGGAATATATGCCAGACAGACATCCTTCACGATGCCATTGAAATCGACCTTGCCCATACGAGTGCCACTCGCTTCATAGATTTCTAGTACGCGGCCAGGGATACCGAGGCACATGATGTTATCCTTTCGTTTCGCCGAATCTCAAGCCAGTCGATCCATTCCTGCATGCCAGTGCCGCGTCGCGCTGAGGTATAAAGTACCGGAATACCTGGATGAACCGACTGGATGTTGTGATCGGTTGTATGTTGGTCGAACTCGGCCACTTCAGCTAAATCGACCTTTGTGACGATGACGAAATCGGCGCTAGCAAATGTGCCAGGGTATTTGAGCGGTTTATCTTCGCCCTCTGTCACCGCGAGCAGGACACCGCGCAATGCTTCGCCAAGATCGTAGCTGGTGGGGCATACCAGATTGCCAACATTCTCAATAAACAGAAAATCGAGTGCTGAGAGATCCCAAGCTTGAAGATGGTGTTCGATCATCGCTGCTTCGAGGTGGCAGATTCCTGCCGTTTCGATCTGATGCACAAGCGCACCGCTGCGTGCCAATCGACGTGCATCATTATCGGTGGCAAGATCACCAACCAGTGCTGCGACCCGATACTGTTCGCTGAGGCGACGCAGGGTTTCTTCCAGTAGCATGGTCTTGCCAGCACCAGGGCTAGAGAGCAAATTGACGACAAAAACACCGGCAGCCTCAAAGCGTGAACGCAAATGATTGGCTAGTTGATCATTCTTGCTTAGGATATTCTGACGAATTTCAAGCATCCGAGTATTAAGCATGGCGGTCTCCTCTCGGAAGTGATGCTGTTGTATATTCCAGGGCTATAAGCTCTAGTTCACGCCCTTGCACAATTTGGCTGGTGGGTTTGCCACACACTGGGCAATAAAAATACTGGATGTTGGCTAAGAGCACCGTTTCATGGCAAGCTGAGCAATAGACCATCACGGGGACAGATTCGATCAGGAGTTGTGCCCCCGCAAGTGGTGTTCCTTGCGCAGCGATCTCAAAGCCAAATTCGAGCGCTTCAGGCACAACTCCGGCAAGCAAACCAAGCCGCAGATGAACGGCGCTTACCTGACCCACTCCGGCATCTAGCGCTGCAGTGCTGGCCAGTTCAACCAGATTGTGTGCAATTGATAGCTCGTGCATGCGTGTTTCTTTCCCAAGCAGCGCTATTCCAGCCAGCATGCTTGCATAAGAAATGATATTATTCTTGGGTATCTTTGTCGAGTGTACATGCCACAACTATGGCTATAGGATGCTGCTACGTGGTGAAGAAACTACAACAAAGCCAATCTGCCCGTTGGCGTATTCGTGTTCGTGGGATCGTCCAGGGTGTTGGGTTCCGGCCGTTCATTTATGGATTGGCAATTCGGCTCAATCTTTCGGGCTTTGTACGTAACGATAGTGAAGGAGTGCAGATTGAGATTGAGGGTATGCTCAGTGCGCTCGAACTATTTTCAGTTGCTCTGGCTTCCGAAAAACCACCACTCGCACAGATCAACGCAGTTGAGATTCTGCCAGTTGCCGCAATCCAAAGCCAGGGGTTTGCGATTATCCATAGTGCTACGGCTCAGCAGCGTGCAACATTGATCGCTCCAGATAGCGCCACATGCCCGGATTGCATGCATGAATTATTCGACCCGACCGATCGTCGCTATCGGTATCCCTTTTTGAATTGCACCAACTGTGGGCCGCGCTTCACGATTGTTCACGATGTGCCATATGATCGTGTGAATACGACTATGCAGCATTTCCCGATGTGCCCTCAATGTCGCGCAGAATATGATGATCCGCTCAATCGTCGCTTCCATGCCCAACCAAACGCTTGCCCGATATGTGGGCCAACCCTGGAGCTGTGGATCGGGGAGGGCATTAGTCAGAACATAGCGCAGAGCGCACAACCCCTCAGTTCCTCTTTCTCAGCAGTAGCCAAAGGGGATGCTGCGTTGTGTGAGGCTGTGCGGCTGCTTGTTGCAGGCCAGATTCTGGCCGTCAAAGGGCTTGGTGGCTATCATCTGGTCTGTAATGGTTGGAATGCGCAAGCTGTTGCGACCCTGCGCCGCCGCAAGCGACGTGAGGCCAAGCCATTTGCCATTATGGTGAGCGATATCGCAGCGGCGCAGCAACTCTGTCAGTTGCAGCCGCCTGAGATTGAAGTACTTACCTGTGTGCGCCGACCAATTGTGCTGTTGGAGCAGCACCCACATCTGGCGATTCCTGCCGATCTTGCACCTGGTTACTCTACACTTGGAGTTATGCTTCCATATACTCCGCTGCACCATCTGCTGTTACAAGGCGTCACTGAAGCCCAGGGTTCTACCGCTCCAGCGATGCTCGTCATGACAAGCGGCAATGTTAGTGATGAGCCGATTGCCTACCTGGATAGCGACGCATATGCGCGCCTCGCAACGATAGCGGATGCGATCGTAAGCCATGATCGTGCGATTGAGACACGCTGTGACGATAGTGTTACCCGGATTGTTGCTGGTGGTGTGCAATTTCTGCGCCGTTCACGCGGCTATGCCCCCGAACCATTGCAGACAGCATTTGCGTTTCAACGGCCGATCCTAGCGTATGGAGGGCACCTTACGAATACCTTTTGTCTGGCGCGTGGGCATCAAGCGTTTATGAGCCAGCATATTGGTGATCTGGATAATCTGGAGGTGCTTGTGGCGTTACGTGAGGGTATCAATCACTTCAAGCGACTCTTTGATATTGTGCCCGAGGTGATCGCCTATGATCTGCATCCTGAATATCTGGCTACAAAGGATGCGCTCGCAGCTGATATTGCACTAAAGGTTGGAGTACAGCATCACCATGCGCATATTGCAAGCGTAATTGTTGAACATGGATTAGAAGGGCCTGTGATCGGGATTGCTGCCGATGGCACAGGGTATGGCCTGGATGGTGCGATCTGGGGTGGTGAAGTACTTATCGCAAGCCTTGAAACCTTTACGCGTGTTGGGCATCTAGCATATATTCCGCTTCCTGGCGGCGATCAGGCCATCCGCCAGCCATGGCGTGTTGCGGCTGTGTACCTGGATCAGGCCTATGGTCCAGATTTCGTAAATTTGCCGATCGCATTTACCCAATCGTTCGATCTGGCCGCTTGGCGTGTGTTGCGGCGTATGATCGAGCGTAGCCTGAATACGCCGCGTACTTCAAGTATTGGCCGCCTATTTGATGCAGTTGCGGCACTCATTGGGCTGCGTAACCAGGTGATCTATGAGGGGCAGGCGGCGATTGAGTTAGAACGCTTGGCTGAGTTAGGGCTGCCAGCATATCCATATACCCTGAGCGATGGAACGCCATTCCAAATCGATATTCTGCCAATGATTCGCGCGATTGTGGATGAGATCCAAGCTGGGGTTGGAATGCCGCAGATCGCCGGACGCTTCCACCAGACGGTAGCGGCGTTTTTTGTTGCAAGTTGCCAGCGGGTGCGAGAAACGACAGGGCTTACGATTGTTGCCTTGAGTGGCGGTGTTTTTCAAAATCGATTGTTACTCGAAACACTCACAATGATGTTACAGGATGCTGGGTTTCAGGTGGTTACCAATCGGCGTGTACCACCAAATGATGGTGGACTCAGCCTTGGGCAAGCGGCCATCGCAGCAACAATTGTGGCAGGGAGAGTGTAAAGTGATGGATCGTTGGATCGTTCCAACGATTGAACGATCGCATACCTCGATATTTCATCTCTGTCTGCGGCCTTCATCGATACAAAAGGGTATTCTTACAGGAGCAATTGAAACCTATGCTACGTCGCCTTGCATTGACCCTCATGTTGGTATTGCTTGCTGCTTGTAGTGCACAGCCGCCAACACAACCGCTAGCAACCCCAGTAGCGACAGCTGCCAGCGAACCAGCGGCAACGATTATCCCGATAGCGACTATTGAACCAACTCTGCCTCCTACAATGGCTCCTACGCCCTCCGCTGAAATGCAAACGGCAGTGCCATTGAGCGAGACAAGTACACCGCAGGATGTGATTGAACCAGATCCCACATTGGAGCCGGTTGTGTTTACACGTACCCTACAGGTGCAGAACCCGCCGATCGATGGGGATGATGTGCGCGCAGCGCAGAATCGATTGCTCGCGTTAGGGTACACGCAGCTTGGTGAGGCGGATGGTATTTTTGGTGCAAATACGGCCTTAGCAGTACGTGCCTTTCAAGCGCGTAATCAGTTAGATGTTGATGGGATTATTGGCCCACAGAGTTGGCAGGTGCTTTTTGGTGTTTCGCCAATTGCTGCCGAGGGCGCTGGCCCGCTGATCCCAATTGTGGATGGCACAAATGGCTACCTGTTGGGAGCAAGCCGCGATGGGCGCTGGGTGCAGCAGTTCGATGCAGGCGCACTCATGGCTGGCGGTGAGAGTTATACAATTCAGTTACCGGATGGTAGTGTTGCCTCAGCAAATGGCTCTCAGCCAGGTTCGATGGGCACACCATGTGAACAGACCATGCGAGTTACCCTGGATCCGCATCCTGGCCAGGGGATTGCCGTTGGTACAGGGGTGAACTCCAGGCCGATTGTCGCACGCAGCGGTGATACGGCTGATCCTGACATGATCGCGGCTATTCAAAAGGTGCTGCAGGAACAAGGGATTGCCGAGCCAGAGGTGCAGATCACGCATGTGCTGATTGCTGATTTGGATAACGATGGCATGGATGAGCAGGTTATCGCTGCAACCCGCATGTCGCTGATTGATCCAGGTGTAACTTCGCCTTCACCCGATGCTGGTGCTGGGGATTATTCGCTGCTGGTAGTGTTATCGCAGAAGCAACCCGCCGCGATTGTGCTTGGCCGAATATTTCCAGAAGCGGCTACATTTGTTGCGCCCGAAATATTCGAACTGCTTGATCTCCTTGATCTGAATGGCGATGGCCAATTAGAGATTGTCGCCTCAGCGGTCTATTATGAGGGTGATTCGGTGCTTGCCTTTGATCAGGTTGCCGGGAAATACCAGGATGTGATTGGCAATGGGTGTGGGGTATAAGTTTTCGCCATGGTATAGATAGCACATGGCCGATGTTACATAACCAATATCTGTGGCATTCACCACACTTGGCTATATACATCGGCCTTGGTGCTGGTGTGCCTTATGCACTGAATCCGCTGCACTCAATTATTCACACTTATTCAGCTCTATGCAGAACGCTCACGCTCTCAATATGGGGTGTTTGCGGGAACAGATCCAATGGTGTGGTTTGTTCCAGGCTATAGCCGCCCTCAACTAATGTACGCAAATCGCGTGCTAGTGTGGCTGGTTGGCACGAAACATACACGATCCGTGCCGGTTGTAGGCGCAAGAGTTCGGCCAATGCATCGGGATGGCATCCGCGCCGTGGTGGATCAAGCACAACCGCATCGATGCGACTCGTGATTTCAGCGAGGGCTTGTTCTACATGCCCAGCCCAAAATTCGACATTACTGATTCCATTCAGGGCGGCTGAATCCAGGGCATCTTCAACAGCTCCATCACCGGCTTCGATTCCTAAAACCTCGCCCGCAAGCTTGGCAAGGGGTAGGGCGAATACGCCCACGCCACAGAAGAGATCCAACACGCGTTCGCCACCCTGGAGGGCAAGCCCGGCCTGAACGAGTGATAATAGGGTCTCTGCGGCGGCAACATTCACCTGGAAGAATGTGCTTGGTCGCAATATATAGGTGAGTCCAGCAACATCTTCGGTGAGGGTATCCGCCCCGATTGCTAATGCTGGATGCGGCCCGATTGTCACTCCTGCAAGCTCAGGCGAAGTTGCGCGCCAACGCATGGCGGTAAGGCCAAGTTCGCCTGTACCATTAAGCGCTGCGATACTATAGTTATCGGACTCGCTTGTGCGTAGTAATACTTCACACTTCCCATCATGAGGTTCAAGTTCAAGTGCCCACTGATACAGGCCTAATATACGATTGAGCGCTGGATGGAGTAGTGGATCGGAGGTGGTTGGGCGTATATGTTGTGTGTCGGCTGTATGATACCCAACAATATGCCCATTCGAGTGTAAGCGTGCCGTGGTGCGGTAACCCCAGGGTGTCGCACTCGCTATGGTTTCGCCAACAGGAGCATCACGGATGCCAGCGATTTTGCTGAGTTGATCCACCAGTATCTGGCGTTTGAAGCGTAATTGAGCTGGGTATGCCACATGCTGCCATGGCATATGAGTCGCTAAAGGATCGCGCGGCTCTTGGCGATCGGGAGAGTGTTCAAGGATTTCCAAAGTCTCGCCACGGGCATAATTGTTGCGGCGCTCAATAATGCGCAGCCGGACGCGCTCACCGGGTAGGCCACCACGTGCGAAGACGACCTGATCTTCCCATCGTCCAACTCCTTCGCCACCCTGTGCAATTCCATCCAACGTTAGTTCAAGCTCGGCGGGGAGATACATCCTACATTCCTTCGATGACAAAGTCACAGGTTGAGATAACACTAGTTGAGTGTGCTGTGTGGACACAACAAGCTAGTACGCTCCCACGCATTCACGTTGTCAGATTAACCAAACTCTTTTGCGCCAATATCTTCGCGGTAACTACGCCCATCAAATTGAATACGTTCGGCATTTATAAGCGCCCGCCCACGTGCACCTGTGAGTGTGGCACCTTGCGCAACAAGCGTCATCACATGGCCGCCTGTACTATGCAGGCCGCTGATGCCACTGCTAACACCCATTCCGAACAGCCGCCCGATTGCCTGATTCACTCCTGCGCCACTGGCAGGATTGCGTTGTTGAGTATACGGCATAATTATCGATGGGTTGGCAGTCATTTGGTGGAATACTAACACGCCTTCGTCAAGCTCGTCCAGCCCACGGATGAGGCCACCATATGGAAACGAGACTGGGTAGCCACGTGCAACGAGGCCTAGCCCAATACTAGGAGTGGGTGCCCATTGAGGTATAGGTAGTTCGTGGAGGCGCTGTGCGAGCATAGCCTGGAGCCATGGCAGGAGATCATCATTGAGGCGTGGGAGTACAACCTCGGCCTCGCCCACCCGTAGGGCAAACCGTAATGCGATTGCACGTGGCCCCTCTGCGGTAATGATGCAATCAACACCCACAATGCCCCAGGCAGGCAACCCTTCGGCTGCCAAACCCTCAACAATCTTGTTCAGGAAGCGCTGTTGGAGGTATTCTGCTAGTTGGCGTGCATAATTTGAACTGCCGGTATGGGCACCCATTCCCGATGCAACCAGGCCAGTATCACCATCACCAACGTGATCATAAAGCCGTACTGGCAGGAGTGGGACAACCGTTTTACCATCGCAAAATGCCGATAGAACCACGCGTGGGCCAGTCAATAACGACTCGATCACGACTCCAGAACGTTCAGCCTCTAGTGGCCGCGCAGCAAACACTGCACGTAATCCTTCAATCGCAGCATAGCGGTCATCATAGCGCTCTTCACCACCGGATGGGTGATCGGCCTTGATGATCAGCGGGAGAGGTTGTGAGGCAAGGTATTTTTCGGCCATCGCGAGATCATAGAACGCCTTCCCTGGAGCAGTTGGAATCCCATAGCGTAGCAGGAATTCCTTGATTTGGCAGCGGCTCTGTTCGAGCGCTACGGTTCGTTTGGGTGGCCCGCATATGCCAATATGGAGTGAGAGTGCTTCATCGCTTAGCCCAGCATGCAGGGCGCTGCTATCGGCTGGCAGAACAAGGTCGAAGTGCTCGTCAAAGCACCAGCGTGCAATCTCAATTGGATTCTGTGCATCCATAGTGGCCTGGAGGGCAAGTGGCGCCGTACCACCATTACCAGGCGAACAAACCACCGAATGCACCAATGGGCTATTTAACAATTTCCATGCTAGGGCATGCGCCCTGCCATCGGTTCCAAGCAGAAGAATATTCATAAGCTTTTGTCATGATCGCGGCCAATATTGGGCGAGCCGTATGCAGAATTGCCACTCGTTGTTATGCGAACGGATAGATTGTTGGTGAGATAATCAGTTGTGGTACACATGCGCGCGGCGGGAGCAGGGCTATGAACAACACAGCCGCTGCAATATCCTCGGGCTGAAGTACCTGTGCACGAACCTCCGCTGGCACTGGTACCGGCCGTCGATCAAGTAATGGCGTATTGGCCTCGCCGGGCGCAAGGAGTGTTGCACGAATACCATGAACAGACTCCTCAAGGTTGATCGACGCATTGAGCGCCGAGAGAGCATGCTTCGAGGCATTATATGCTGCGCCAGCTAGTGCGCTTGGCCGTACACCAGCAATCGAGGAGATATTGATGATCAACCCATCTTTTTGCGCACGCATCTGTGGTAATACAGCATGAATCAGATTGAATGCACCGGTTGCATTAATAGCCATAAGCTGATCCCAATCGTTTGGATCAATATCGGCTAGCTTACGTGCAGCGATGTTAATACCAGCATTATTGACTAAGATATCGATTGGGCCATATGCACTTGTTACACGCTCGACGAGTTGTGTCACCTGTGTACGATTACCCACATCGGCAACCTGCCAATGTACAGATGGCCCTTGCGTGGTTGCGCTTGCTACCTCGCGCAATGGTGCTTCTCTACGCCCAACGATCGTTACCTGAGCGCCTGCTCCTGCTAGTGCCATGGCAATTGCAGCGCCCATGCCACTTCCCCCGCCTGTAACAAGAGCAACTTTGTTGGCTAAGGTCATTGTCGCCTCTTTTTATCAAAGGGCAAGATCATTCGCTTCAGCTTGTTATGACGTGATGATCCAGCCTAATTCCTCTGCGGTTGTTCCACCAGCAACCCGGCGGCGTGGCAGGGTGAGCATATCACTGTAGTTGTTATCCCAGCGCGTTGTCACAGCAGATATAAACCCAGCAGCACGTACTTGTTCTACCACAGTTGCATCATAATCGCCAACCGGGTAGCAGAAACTCGTAATATTCATGCCGAGTGTTTGCTCTAATACCTGTTTTGATTGGACAATCTGGCGCTGCATCTCGGAAATATCAAGGCGCGTGAGCACTTGGTGATCAACCGTATGGGCGCCAATTTCCATGCCAGTATCGCGAAGTTGGCGAATCTGATCCCAGTTCATATATGCAGGTTGGCCAACAAATCCAGTAACAATATAGAATGTAGCGCGAAACCCGTATTGCTGCAAGATAGGTAGCGCTGTGGTAGCAGCATCATCGTAGCCGTCATCAAACGAAATTGCTACCGGGTGCGGCGGACAGATTGGTTCGCCTTGCAGGCAGCGAATGAGTGTATCGACACGTACACCAGTATAGCCATTCTGGGCCATCCAAGCCATATGCGCTGCAAACAAGTCGGGAGTCACCGAAAGCTGGTAACCAAGCGGATCAACAGTTTCGTCTACCGTGCGAATATAGTGATACATCAGAATTGGTGCAGGCGCGTTGAGTGCGCTTAGTTCAGTATTTGCAACTGGAGCGATTGCAACAGTAGGCTCAATCGGTACAAGTGTGGCGATCACAGCAGGAGTCGTATCTAAGTTGATCGGTGCTGGTGTATTGGTTGGTACAGCGTAGCGTGTGCTTGCAGCGGAAACATCCGATTGCACACTTGATATAAGGGTTCGGCGTGCTAATGCTGCAATCCGGCGATCTGTTGCTGCGGATACAAACGGTAGCGCAACCCCAAGGAACAGTAACATCAGCGCCAATACAAAATCGCGCCCAATCCGTAATTGGCTTTGCGCTTTGCGCTTTGCCCTTCGATGTACGCCTGATAAGGGCGATTTTCGCATAATAACACCGCAACATGATCGCTTTGCAGGAGATTATAGCACTGACTGCAATCAAACCTTGCACAATCTGATACTCCTATGCCTTGACCGGGCGATCAGATCCGTAGTATGCTCGTAGATGTGTCAACGTAGTATTGCCAAGAAACGTTGGCGTGTTAGTAGCGGCTGAGCACAAAAGCGCAAAGCGCAGAGCATTGAGCGGGGTGCCCTTTGGGCAATTCTTGTTCTCTTGTTCTCTTGTTCTTAGTTCTTGTTCTCTTGTTCTTGGTTCTTGGTTCTCTTGTGGGCTATAAGTTTTGTAGATTATGGCAGATATAACATCACAAAGGCCGCTCGATGTTCTGATTGTTCAGATCGAGCATGAACTCTATGCGATTCCTTCCGCTTGTGTCCGCGAGGTAGCACGGCATCGTGCAATCACGCCGATTCCAGGTGCGCCGCGCACCTTGCCAGGGATCATCAGCCAACGTGGCAGTATTTTGCCTGTCGCCGATATGCGGCTTATTCTCGATCTGGGCTTGGCTGAAGTGACACGTGCAACGCGCTTGGTACTGATTAATTATCAGGAGTCCGATTTAGCATTACTGGTTGATGCTGTTCTGGATCTTGAGTCGTTCCCAGTTGAAATCGTTGAGCCGGTGCCAGCGGCGCTTGATTTGGCACGTGCCCGTTTTCTTGCTGGAGTTGTACAGTTTGAAGGGCAGCCTGTAGCGCTGCTCAACTTGGATGAGTTGATTGCCAGCCTGCGCGATTGGGAGTAAGCATGATCCTTGTCATCGTCCGAACCGCGCTGCGCCAATATGCGATTCGTCGAGGCGATCTGGCAAATATGCTTCCTGTTCATACGCATGCCGATATAGTGGCGCTTGGAAATGCGCAACATCCGGCGGTTTCTGTTGAGCTTGGTGAATGGTTCGACCCAGCGGATCGTTCTGCGCCAGGCCGACGCCATGCGTTGGTTGTGCCATTACGTCGGCGGCCAATCGTGTTTCTTGTTGAGCGGATTGAGCAGGCGCTCGAGAATCCGCAGGTTTATCCGGTTCCTGCGTTTATTGCGCATCATTTGCGTGAAGAATGGGCGCTCGGCGTGATTACGCTTGAAGATCAGTTAGCGGTACTTATCGATCTCCGCGCTGTGGCGCGCAGTGTGGTGCTACAACGGCGGCAAGATGTTCTGGAGAGTTGAGGAGTTCAAGTAGATATGCGACAACCCACCAAAAAATCGGCTTTTATTGGATTAGCTGCCGAGCTTCAGGGTGATGAAAGTGATCGTGCGCGCCTCCTTATGCGGCTGGTATATGCGTTCGCCGGCGCGGTGCTGGTTGGTGGCCTGGTTATTCTGGTATTGACATTGCTTGGGGTCTTGCCAAAACAATTGATGGGTTCGATACTACCACCAGTTGTACTTGTCGGGCTGATCAGTATTGCTACAGGAATAGCGGCTCGGAACAATCGCTATGCATTGGCCATTCTGATCTTCCTGTATGGCACAATGCTATTTGTCACGGCACTTGGCTATATCGCAGGTGGGGTCACCGGCCCGGCCATGATCGCATATGCGTTTCCGATCGTAGCGGCAGGTATGTTTGGGCGTAGCCGTGATGTCTATTGGTTATTGATCTCCTCAATTGCCCTGTATATTATTGCCGCATTGCTCGAAACAACGAATACACTTGTGCCGCTGAATGTCACAAGTGGATCCGAGCGGCTGATTTCGTTTGTGATTTTCTTTATGGCTACTACTGGATTACTAAGTTACCTTGCACTGATTTGGTCCAGTAGCACCGCTACGTTTGTGGTGCAACGCGACACGCAAACCCAGGAGCTATACAAAATCAATCAACAACTGCTCGAAAAGAATATCCAACAAGTGGAACTAGGTAGTGATCTGGCCCAATCTGCTTCTGATCTGCTCAACTCATCACATGAGCAGGCAAGCGGTGCCGCACAACAGGCAAGTGCGGTGTCGGAGGTGAGCACGACCATTGAGGAGCTTGGCACCACCGCTCGCCAGATTGCGGTAGCTGCTGAGCAGGTTGCCGAAGCCTCACAGCGTACGCTCGAAAACCTGAGCGAAGGCCAGGATGCGGTTGATCGCAGTATTCAGGCAATGGATCGGATTCGTAGCCGCGTACAGGATGTATCGGCACGCGTACTCAACCTGGGCGAACGCTCACAGCAAATTGGCGAAATTATCGATCTGATTAATGATCTTTCGGATGAAACGCATCTGTTGGCATTGAATGCCGCGATTGAGGCAGCTGGCGCTGGTGAGCATGGGCGGCGGTTCGCGGTGGTTGCTGCGGAAGTCAAAAGCCTGGCGAATCGTGCACTCGCGGCGGCAAAGGAAGTCAAAGGAGTCATCGCCGAAATACAACAGGCCACCAATTCAGCCGTACTTGCTGCCGAAGAGGGCGGCAAAGAGGTTGAGCGCGGTGTGGAGTTGGCGCATAGTGCTGGCCAGGTAATGAATGAAATTGTGATGGCCGCCGAGCGTACTGCTCAGAGTGGTTCTGAGATAAGTTTGGCTACTTCGCAACAGCAAAGCGCAAGTGAGCAGGTCGTCGAAACCATGCGCGATATTGCGGATGTTGCCCGCCGTACTGCGGCTGGGTCGCGCCAAGTACAGGATGCAGCTCAGCAGTTGACAGCCATTGCAAATCGTTTGCATGGCCTGACAAGCTCCAGTGGCGAGCGGCATTTAAGGGACTGAGCATGGATCTCACAATCTTCTACAACCAGTTTCGTGATGAAACCGCAGAGAATGTGCGTGTGCTGAATGAGGGCCTGCTCGCGCTTGAGGGTGGCCTGGAGGAAGAAGCGCGTAAAGCTGCGATTGATGCGGTGTTTCGTGCGATGCACACAATCAAGGGATCCGCACGTATGCTTGGCCTCGACCCAATCGGTCGGATCGCGCATACCTGTGAAAGTATCCTAGGTTCCATACGCGAAGGCCAGCGTACATTGACGCGGCCACTCATCGATGATTTATTGCGCGGCGGGGATGCGATCTTCGCCATGATTACTGCGGTTGTCGAAGGCCAGCCAATTGATGTTAATGCCGACGCACTTGCACAGACCCTCGGGCGCAATATTGGCGAGACCAACCATAGCGCAAGCACAAATGGATCAGATTCGCCACCTGTCGAGGTGCTAAATGGTGCCGCAGAGCCGGATCGGCAGCAAGTCGAGACCACTCGCGCTGGGCGTAGTGCTATCCGGCAGACAATCCGGGTACGAGTAGATCGTCTTGATCGATTGTTAAATCTAGCTGGTGAACTGACGATTGGCACCCAAACGGAAGCTACCCATGCTCAGGCATTGAGTGATTTAGATCATATGGTTCGCGAACAGGCCAAGGCCTTGGTGGGGCTTGAGCGGGAGCTCAAACGCCTACGCTTTTCAGCGGCTCAGCGCGTGCAACTTGATAGTCATCTTAATCAAGCGCTTAATGCTGGTGAACAGACACAACAAATGGTACGCAGTGTGCTGGATCGCTTTGGCCAGCATGCGAACCTCTCAAACCAGATCATTGAAGATGTCGAGCAAGAAATTATTGGTGCGCGATTGCTTCCTGTGAGTATGCTCTTCAGTAACTTACCTCGTGCGAGCCGTGAATTGGCCCGTGAGTTAGGGAAGGAAGTTGAACTCATCTTACAGGGCGAGACAACCGAATTGGATCGTAAAGCGATTGAGGCGCTTGGTGATCCGCTGATGCATATGCTTCGTAATGCAATCGATCATGGCATCGAAACGCCAGAGCAGCGTGAACAGGCTGGCAAGCCGCACCAAGGCCAGATTACAATAACCGCACGCACATTGGGTAGCTACGCCCAGATTACAATCAAAGATGATGGCCGCGGTATGGAGTCAAGCCAATTACGTGAAGCTGCTATTCGAAAGGGTCTGTTAAGTCCCGAGGCAGTTGGCCTTCTGACTGAACAGGAGGCGCTCGATCTGATATTTATGCCAGGGTTTAGTACCGCCCGTATGATTACCGATGTTTCTGGCCGTGGTGTTGGCATGGATGTTGTACGTACCAATATTGCCGAACTTGGCGGCCAAGTTCACGTTGAATCACGGCCTGGGCATGGGTCAACCCTGACGCTGAATGTTCCGCTGACATTGGTGACAACGCGGGTGCTTTTGATTGCGGTTGAAGATCAGCTATTTGGCTTGCCCGCATCTGGGTGCCATGGCGTTGTGTGGGTTCAGCCCGATCAGGTTCGTACAATTGAAGGGCGCGCAGTATTACCACGCTCTGAAGGAATCGCACCACTTCTACGCCTCGATGAATTGCTTGGTATTGCCCATGCGCGCCATATGCACGATCGACGAACTCCAGCGATTTTGGTTGGAGCTGCATCGCGACCTGTTGCTATTCTTGTCGATCGGCTTGTCGATGAGCGCGAAGTTGTTGTTAAACCACTTGGCCCACTGATGGAGCGCCAACGGCGCTATAATGGTGCATTTCAATTGGGCGATGGTCGCCTAGCGCTACTCTTGAACCCGCTGACGCTAACACATCTCACCCGTGGTATGGCACTTGCGGCCCTGCCAAGCCAGGTTGTACAGGCGCAGCGCCGCCAAGAGTTATTGGTGGTTGATGATTCATTTGCTACCCGCGAACTCATTCGTAGTATCCTAACGTCTACTGGGTATACGGTAACGACAGCAATTGATGGCGTAGATGCGCTTGACAAACTGCGTGTGGGTTCCTACGATTTAGTTGTGAGTGATGTTGAAATGCCACGCCTAGATGGATTTCAACTCACAGCGCGAATTCGAACTGAGTTGGGAAAGCCTAACTTGCCCGTGATTATCATTACGAGTTTGGCTTCCGAGACTCACCGCCGCCGTGGTTTGGAAGCGGGTGCACAGGCGTATATTGTTAAGAGCCAGTTCAATCAGGGTAACCTGATTGATACTATCCGCCAACTGCTTGGCGACTGAACGAACGTTTATTTTACCTAGGCAAGAAGGATGTTGCCATGCCAGCGAAAATTCTTGTGGTCGATGATAGTCAGCTTGTTACTGATATCGTCAAAATGCGGCTTGAGATGTATAAGTACGAAGTGCAGTTTGCGCATAGCGGCGAAGCGGCTCTGCGAATGATTGCCGCCGAGACTCCAGATCTGCTTGTGCTCGATGTGAACATGCCTGGTATTGATGGTTATGAGGTCTGTCGGCGTCTGCGGGATGATCCTGCGTATGATGATCTACGAATCATTATGCTGACATCGAGTGATGATAAGGGCGCTGCGTTTGAGGCCGGAGTTGATGACTACTTGAATAAGGATCTCGATCTGCTGAACCTACCCAATCGCGTCAAATTGATTCTGGAGATGGATTAACCTGTGGCAGATCCTATTCGTGTTGTCATCATCGACGATTCTTCGGTTGCGCGGCACATGCTCTCGAGCATGATCTCGCGCGATCCAGCGCTTCAGGTCGTTGGCCAAGCGCGCGATGGCCAAGAAGGAATCCGAATTGTGCAGGCGTTGCGTCCAGATGTTGTCACTATGGATGTGTCAATGCCTGGTCTAGATGGTATTGCCACCACCGAACATCTGATGGCATACTGTCCGACACCCATCCTTGTGTTGACGGGTTCGTTGAGTAGCCATGAGGTTGACATAATATTTAGGATGCTTGATGCGGGTGCCCTGGAAGTGATTGAGAAGCCTTCTGGTGTCGATTTGCATCAATTTGAACGAGCAACTCGCGATCTTATTAGGCGTATCAAGATTCTTGCACGTGTACGCGTTGTTACACACTTACGTGGCAGGCGCCGCATCGGGGAGACACCAGCACCAGTATCTGTGCCAATCAAGGCTGAGCCGCGGGTCGCACCAGTGGTTGTACTACAACCAAAACCTGTGCCATCACACCTGTCGTTCAGCCGTAAGCAATTCCCAGTGATCATGATTGGAGCAAGTACAGGTGGGCCGCGCGTGGTGCATCGTATCCTTTCGGAGCTACCGAGCGATCTATATGCTGCGATTGTAGTGGTGCAGCATATTGCTGAGGGGTTTGGTCCTGGAATGGCCGAATGGTTGCAAAATGCGAGTCGTTTACCAGTACGCCTCGCAACAGAGGATCAGCGTGTAATACCTGGGCAGGTGCTTGTTGCACCCGATCAGCGTGATTTGCTGATCACCCAGCAAGAATGTGTTCACCTGACACAGGCACCGCTCTTGCTTCAGCGGCCATCAATTGACATTGCGATGCAGGCAGCGGCTGAAGTCTTCGCAGCACGAACGATTGGTGTTTTACTTACCGGTATGGGCCGTGATGGAGCATTTGGAATGTTGACAATTCGTAAGCGCGGTGGCCATACCATTGCTCAGGATGAGCAGAGCTGTACTATTTTTGGCATGCCAAAGGCAGCTATCCAGATCGATGCGGTGAGTGAGGTTCTTTCGCCTTCTCAGATCACGGATCGACTGATCGAACTCACTAGCCTGCCGAATGCAGAAGCCGGTCTAACGAACCAGCGTGGTACGCGATGAAGCCGCAACATACAACAACCCAGAGCTCAGATATATTGACAACCGCTCAGTTTGAGTGGTTACGCAATACCATCTCGGCCTATGGCGGGATTGTGCTGGATGTCGGGCATCGCCGTGCTGTGGAGGCTGGGATTGCCCAGCGTAGCGCTGCATTGCAGTTAACACTTATAGCATATATGCAACTCTTGCGCCATCCGGAAGGGCGTAGTGAACTGCAATTACTGGTTGAACTGGTGTTGAACCACGAGACCTCGTTTTTTCGAAATCGTCCGCACATGCGGATGTTGGATGAGCTGTTGCTTTCTGAATTGCATGCTGCTAAGCCACATGGCACACCCATTCGAATTTGGAGTGCGGGCTGTGCAACCGGTGAAGAACCGTATTCGATTGCGATGGTAGCGCGTGAGTGGATGCGCCGGGTGCCAGGGCGTGCGATCGAGATCATTGGTACGGATTTGAGTACCGACGCACTGCGTAAAGCACGGGAAGGTGTGTATCGTGTGCGCACACTACAAAATTTGCCGCCAGAGATGCTGGCCCAATATTTCGAACCACAGGCCGAATCGTATGCTGTGAATGAGTCGCTGCGTGCCCTCATTCAGTTCTATCAACTGAACTTACTTGAACCATTTCCGGCATGGACACAGCGAATGGATGCGATTTTTTGCCAAAATGTAACTATCTATTTTTCTCCAACGGTACGCCGTGCACTCATGGAGCAGTTTCATTCCTGTTTGCCAGTTAATGGCTTGCTATTCCTGGGCTTTTCGGAAACACTTTGGAATGTTTTTGATGGGTTTCATTCGCGAGAGTTGGGTGGTTCGTTTGTTTACTATAAACGTGCATATACTGCGCCGGTTGCTCCACCACCAATCAAACAGCGAAAACGCGCCCCAATCAATCAGAAGCTGCAGCCAGTTGCTCCACAAGTAATGCCGCGTCAGTCGCTGCGCGCAGCACAACCCAAACCAGTGGATGTAGCAACACTACTGGAGAATGCGCGCGCTTTTGCAGATCGCGGTGATTTGGAGCTAGCAATTGCAGAGGCAGGGCGTGTACTGAATGCGGATTCACTAAATGACCAAGCGTATCTGCTACTAGGCGTGATTTATATTCGCCAGGGACGTTGGCAACTCGCGATTCAACAACTGGATCGGGCACGCTACCTTCGCCCAGAGGCCCCACTGATTTCGTTTCACCTCGCAAATGCCTATGCTGAATTGGGGATGGTTGAACATGCCCAACGAGAATACCGCGGTACGCTGTGGAAATTGCGTGACCACGCGCCCGATACGTTACTCGATGGGGTTGCGGTTGCATGGGTCGGTGAAACCTGTCGTCGGCAACTGGAGAGGCTTAATGTAGCGCTCGCAAGAAAGGGCGTATAACATTACTACTGTGCATCGTACGAATAACTACAAAGAACTCTACCATAAGCGACGGATACACGCTACACTGATAGGACATATCGGTCGGGCGGGGTGGATCCGGCAGGCCGCGGTTGTGCCTGCAATGCCAGAGGCGCAGGTAGCGCCAGTGATGCTGAGCATCGAAGATATTAAACGTCAAGCGGAGGATATCAAGCGCCAGGCGGAGATCGAGCAGGAGCTAAGCATGGCGCGTGATATTCAGCAGGGATTATTATTAGAAGCAGTGCCACGTTTGCCGGGTTGGGAGATAAGCGCAATCTCATTACCCGCTCGTGATCTGGGTGGTGATCTCTATGATTTCCTACCACTAGGTGGTGGCATTCATGGTTTGATGATTGCGGATGTATCGGGCAAAGGTTTGCCTGCTGCCTTACGTATGGCAGTTGCACGAACTGTCTTTCGGCATGAGGCTCGCCGTGGCGATGCTCCTGCTCTGACATTGGCTGCTGTGAACCAGGCAGTTATTCGTGAAATTCCGCAAGGCATGATCACAATGCTCTATGCAACATTGGATATCAGTCGTGGCCTTTTACAAGTGGCAAATGCTGGTCATAACTATCCTGTGCTTATTAATGGCCGTGTTGCTGAGGTGGAAGTTTCAGGATTGCCACTGTGTGTAGATAACGAGAGCGATTACGAAGAAGTAAGTGCATCGATTGCACCAGGTGAAACAGTACTCTTGTATACTGATGGTGTTATTGAAGCCGTAAATACAGCTGAAGAGTTATATGGCTACGAACGCTTGGAGCAATTGCTGATTGATAATGAGCGCCTGCGCCCGCGATCCCTACTTGCGGCATTACTTCAGGAACAACGCACTTGGAGTGATGGCCAGCAGAGTGATGATGTGACGGTTGTTATTATTCGCCGCAGGCTAACCCATGCTGGAGTAGAGTTACGTATAATGGCTGAGGAAGTTCTTGGCGAAGCGCGTACTGCCGAGTTGTGGCACGATATTGCGGTGCCAGCCGATGATGCCGATCCGGAGGAGTGGGTTCTTGCGCTCCCCAAGATCGTCCAAGAAACACAAACTCGCTATGGGCGCGGGTTTGCCCGTGAGTTACAAGGCCAATTGCGGCCAACCCTTGAGGAATACCGCCAACAGGCTGGAGCGTTGGGAGCGAACCATGACCGTTAACGAGCCCCTCAACTTCATGCCGCTCGACCTGGACACGTTTTCGGGGAGCGAGCGCTTCATGTCGGGTACTCGCCTGGGTGCCGCCTTCAGTATGGGAATCAGTTCTTATTTACGTGCTGATTATGCAAGTGCGATCGATAGCTTTAAGCAGGCATTGATTGCTGCCTATATTGAAGGCGAAGAACGTGCTCAAATCTATGACCGTGAGCGCGCCATTATCTACCTGTATATTGGGAATGCCCTTGCCTTCCAAGAAGATTGGGAGGGTGCTCAGCGCGAATATTTGCAGGCAGTACAAACCGATAGGCAACTCTCGGAGGCGCACTATAATCTGGGTGTGGCATTTGCAGCCCGTGCTCAAATTGAACGAGCGATTGCAGCATTCAAAGAATCACTGGAACATAACTCACGCTTGTATGAGGCTCACTTTTCCTTGGGCCGCTGTTACCAACGCTTGGATGATGCTGGTCGAGCTTATATTCATTATGATCAGGCGTGTGATGCTCGCCCACAGGCTGCTGAACCACGCTATTATATGGGCCTCATGCATCAGAGCCATGGCGCCTATGAATTAGCCCAGCGCTGTTTTACCGAGGCATTGCGTGTCGAGCCTACCTTTATCTCGCCAGAGATTGAGGATGAGTTGGTTACGCGCTCGGAAGATGAAGTAGCGCAGTGGTACTATCGCTTAAGCCACGATCTGAAACAACAGGGCTATAGCGAAGAGGCCGAACGTATTTATCGTGCACTATTGCAATGGCGCCCACAAGAGCATGCCGCTCGCTACCTGCTTGGAAATCTCTTGGCACGTGGGCGACGGCTGGATACGGCAATGGAAATCTATGGCCAGATCCCTCCACACGATAAATCGTATATCGATGCGCGTATTCGTATGAGTACCGTTCACAAAATTCAGAACCATCAAAAGGAAGCCTATACCGTACTGTTTGAATGTGCCAAATTGCATCCTACCGATGGACGTTTGTTTGTGAATATGGGTCGCATACTCTACGATATGGGGAAGCATCAACCTGCAGTGCGTGCGTTCGAACGGGCCGTACAGCTCTTACCACAAGACGCTCAAGCCCATTATTTGCTTGGGTTTATGTACAATACGCTTGGCCGTGAGGGATGGGCGCTTGCAGCCTGGCGCAAAGCGGTAGAATTGGCACCCAACGCCCATTCACTACGCTATGATCTGGGGTATATGTATGTGCGGCGCAATCGCTATGATCTGGCCGCCCGTGAATTCGCATTGGTGCTTGGTGAGTGGCCAGAGGATGTTGAAACCAATTTTATGCTTGGCCTATGTTATAAAGAACTGATGGAACCGGCACGTGCGATTCCATTGTTTGAGAAGGTTCTGCGCCGTGATCCACGGCATACCCAGGCGCTCTATTATCTTGGGGCTTCATATTTGCAGATCGGCAATGCATCGCTTGGCAAAGCCTATCTGCGTCGCTACGATCTGTATGTTACCCAGAACCAGCCATCTGGCCGCCGGAGTACACGCGCAGCACGCCGCAATGAGGCTGCCCAAAATGGCAGCTGAGCCATATAATCAGTGAGGTTTGCCGATGGAACGAGTCCTTGTCAATATTCCCTCAAACCCAGTATTTGAGCGTGTTGTACGTGCCACCACAGATGAGGTTGGCCGGGCAATTGATCTGACTCAAGAGCAGATTGAGGATTTGAAGCTCGCTGTTAGTGAGGCTGTGAATAATGCGATTGAGCATGGTAATAAACTTGCAAGCCAAAAGCTTGTTGAGGTTACCTTTGTACTAGATAGTGAGCAACTTGAGGTGCGCATTCGCGATGAGGGAGCGGGTATTGACGAGATCGATTTCTCACGCCGGGTTGTCGAAGAGCAAAACCTGGAGGATGGAATGCACCGTGGTTTTGGGATGTATCTTATTCGCGCACTAGTTGATTTCTGCGAGGTCACGTCGTCACAAGGTGGGACAACGCTGACACTGCGCCTATACCGAAAGAGGCAGGATCATGAGTGATGTTATTCGGCGCGAGGAGTTCGGTGAAGTAGCAGTGCTCCATATCACGACGAACAGCGTGGACGCTATCTCAGCTGCTGCGATTGAGGCAACTGCGACAGCAACAGCAATGCGCCCAATTACTGTCCTTGATTTTTCCAATGTTGCATTTATTAATTCGGCTGGCATTTCAGCACTGCTGAAGTTTGTGGTCACTTCGCGTAAAGCTGGGCATAAACTGTTTGCGATGAATGTAACTGCTCACCACCAGAAAATTTTCAAAATGGTCGAGATGTCGCGATTTATGCCAACGATTGAAGAGCGCGATCTCGCAACCTATCGCTGAGCAATGGGCGATGTGCTGCTTCTTTACCGATTCTTTACCTTACGCATCGATTACAGTTCTCAATCTGAACTGTATACATATCGGCAGTAGCAAAGGATTATGGTAGAATGAGCAGCATAGATGAGATCAATGGAGGCGCATTTATGTCCGTGGTACATCATACCCCAAGCGTGTTAATTGTAGAAGATGATTCGGCCACGCGGCGCTTATACCGCTTTTTGCTCTCGAACGGCGGCTATATCGTTCTGGAAGCAGAAGATGGTGTGGCTGCGTTAGAGCAAATTAGCCGCCAGCAGTGTGATCTTGTCATCACGGACATGAACATGCCTCGCATGGATGGCATGGAGTTGATTCGGAATATCCGCCGCGATCATCCTGGTATCTATGTTATTTTGATAACAGCTTTTGGTACTCCCGATACCGAGAAGCAGGCTGCCAAGGCAGGCGCTAACGACTATTTGGCCAAGCCGTTTGATTTTGAAGAGCTTGAGCGCCGGGTACGTGTTTTTTTCGAGAGCCGCAGCGGAAGCGTAGCTGCTTAAGCGTAGCATTGATTAACGTTATCGGCCCAGATGCCAGGCGTCGGGGCCGATTACTTTTTGCTAGCAAAAGTAAAGCCTCTCTGTAGTAATTTGAGAAGGTGCGTTGGTGCAATGGATCGATCTGCAATGCAGCCAACTAATCGAAGTGAAACCTCTGGACAGGCCCATGTTCTTATAGTTGAGGACGATCCAATCGTTCGTGATTTTTGTGTCCGCTTATTACGTCTTAAAGGTTATGTTGTCAGTGCCGCCGAAAATGGCCGGGTGGCAGTCGATATCCTCACAAAACAATCGTTTGATCTCGTGCTGACAGATCTGCAAATGCCACGCATGGGTGGTATCGAACTCTTACAACATATCAGGCAGCGCACTATTGACTTGGATGTGATCGTATTCACAGCCTATGCTACCGTTGAGACAGCCCGTGAAGCGCTTAAACTTGGCGCATTTGATTACTTAACCAAGCCAGTTAGTGTTGATGATCTTGAGCGTACGGTTTGGCGCGCGGTTGAATGGCGCCGGGCACAGCGCGAGAAACAGCGCCTAACCGAAATTGTGGCGGTCTATGAGATTGGCCAGGCTTTTACTGGCACGCTTGATACCGAAGTCGCGGTTCGTGAAATCGTTAAGGTATTACTCCACTATTTTTCACCACGTGTACTCTCATTATCGCTCTTACATCCCGATGATGATAAACTCGAATTATTGGCGCATGTGGATGAACATGAAGAGCAACTCGATGCACCCCGCTTCGATCTCTCGTCAAGCCTTGATGCACATTCGCTTCTACAGGCACATTGTGCACTTGAACGCACCTCCTATCATTCCGACCCAGCACATCTCGTTGAGTTAATCTTACGAAGCAATGATCGACCTGTTGGGGTATTGCGGCTTGTGCGCAGTGATGATCAACCACCCTTCGAAGATCGTGAGCGGAAATTATTGGCGATTTGCGCATCGCAGATTGCAGCATCGCTGGATAATAGCCGTTTATATCGCCAGCAAAAAGAACAGTACCTTCAGACTATTCGTGCATTTGCAGCATTGATCGATGCCCGCGACCCCTACACAAGTGGGCATTCCGAGCAGGTCATGCGCTATGCGGTTCGCCTTGCTGAGGATATTGGATTAGCTGGTGACCACGTCGAACGGGTTCGGTATGGCGCCTTACTGCACGATATTGGTAAGATTGGTGTGCGCGATCATGTGCTTCTGAAGACCACTCGCCTGAGTGATGATGAGATGCAGCAGATGGCTGCCCATCCACAGATTGGCGCTGACATTTTGCGTCATATTCGCGCATTGCGTTGGGTTATCCCAATGGTCGAGCATCACCACGAACGTTTGGATGGCCGCGGCTACCCGTACCACCTACAGAGCGGGCAAATCTCGCTCGAAGCGCGGATTCTTTCGATCGCTGATTCGTTTGATGCCATGACATCTGAGCGCGCTTATCGAAGCGCCATGCCTGTCGCAGATGCTCTTGCTGAACTTATTCGCTGTCGTGGCGTTCAGTTTGATCCTGATTTGGTTGATCGGTTTATTGCAATCATTGAACGCGAGTGGGAATCACTAAGACTTCCAAAGCGGAGTGCCCAGTTACCATTACAAAGATAACAAATACAAAGATACGTAAAGGGGAATGTAAGCTCATAGCCTGCATTCCCCTTTACGTATGTACCGAGCCTATTCACCTTCCATTGATAACAGGATCTGCTCACTACGCTCTTCTTCTTCGCCGATTTCCTCGACACTAAGCCCTGCAACATGCTCGCCTGGATTAATATCCACCACCCGCACACCCTGAGTTGATCGACCAAGTACTGAAATCTCATCGGCGCGTGTGCGCATGACTGTCCCGCCAGTGCTAATTAAGGTCAAGAGCGAATCGGCCCAAACTACCTTTGCAAGTGCAACTTTATCGCCTGCGCGTAGCTTGATTGTGATTACACCACTGGTGGCACGGCCTTTCGTTGGATACTCAGCTAGTTCTGTGCGCTTCCCGACACCGTTTGCGGTAACCGTCAGTAACGCAGCCCCTTCCAAGGCGAGATCCATGCCAACGATTCGATCACCAGCATCTAATGTCATTCCAATCACGCCAGAGGCTGGGCGACCCATCGAGCGCACCTGATCCTGGTTGAACCGAATCGTTTGTCCACGTAGCGTTGTCATCAGGATATCTTCCTTGCCCTGAGACATCGCGACCCAACCAAGCAGATCGCCTTCCTCCAAGCCAATGGCAATCAGACCGTTCGAGCGTACCTGGCTATACTCTTTCAGCACAGTACGCTTGATCTTGCCATTCACCGTTGCCATAACCAGGTACTCACCCTCTGTGAAATCAGCAACCGAGAGGATTGAAGTAACCTGTTCACCTGGTTCAAGCGAAATCAGATTTACAAGTGGCAAGCCCTTGGCAGTACGCCCGGCATCTGGCAATTCGTGGCACTTGAGCTGGTACACTTTACCACGATCAGTAAAGAACAACAGATCGTCCATTGTGCTGCATGTCAGAATATGCCGCACAATATCCTGCTCACGTGTTGTCATACCTCTGATGCCACGCCCACCGCGCCGCTGGGTACGATACACATCGGCCTGTTGGCGTTTGATATAGCCGCGCTCTGTCAGTGTTACAAGAACTTTGACATCCGGGATCAAATCCTCATCGCTAACCTCGCCATGTGCATCGGGGATGATGCGTGTGCGGCGCCCATCGCTATACTTGTCTTTGATATAGGTGAGGTCGTCCTTAATCAGATGGAGTAATTTGCGTGGGTTAGCCAGAATATCTTCTAGGCCCGCAATCTGCTTGATGACTTCCTTATACTCATCCTCGATTCGCTTTCGCTCTAATGCGGCAAGCCGCCCAAGTTGCATTTCGAGAATAGCATTCGACTGTGGCTCGCTCAGTTTGAAATTCGACATCAAGTTATTGCGAGCTGAATCGCGTGTACGCGAATTGCGGATGGTCTGAATAATCGCATCCAAGTTGTCGAGCGCGACCTTCAATCCCTCGAGAATATGCGCACGGGCACGCGCTTTTGCCAGCTCAAACTCGGTGCGCCGCCGGATAACGATCCGGCGATAATCGATATACTCCTGCAAGATACGCTTGAGTGTCAGTAGGCGCGGCTGACGGCCATTTTCTACCAGCGCCAACATATTCACGCCGAAGGTCTGCTGCATTTGGGTGTGTTTGTAGAGCGCGTTGAGAACCTTTTTGGGCTGGGCATCCTGCTTGAGGATGATCACCAACCGCATACCATTGCGATCCGATTCATCGCGCACATCACGAACGCCCTCAATCTTCTTGTCCTTAGAGAGCTCGGCGATGCGTTCCTGCAAACGGGCCTTGTTTACCTGATACGGCAATTCGCTAACAACAATATAGAATGCGCCGCGCGCAGCCTCTTCTACATGCGCCTTGGCTCGGATAACCACATGCCCGCGGCCTGTGCTGTAGGCATTCACAATTCCTTCCACACCCAGGATGAAGCCACCGGTTGGGAAATCTGGCCCAGGGATAATCTTGATCAGATCTTCGATCGTCGCATCTGGATTATCAATCAGATAGGTGATTGCATCACACAATTCACCGAGATTATGCGGTGGGATATTGGTTGCCATGCCGACAGCAATGCCCGCTGCGCCATTGAGCAGCAAGTTTGGTAACCGCGCCGGCAGAACCATTGGCTCACGATAGGTGCCATCAAAATTATCCTTGAAGTCGACCGTATTCTTATCAATATCGTAGAGCAATTCCTCGGCAATTGCAGTGAGCCG
>JANLSE010000130.1:0-5315 GCA_031362265.1 Roseiflexaceae bacterium | reverse complement strand
CGCAAAGATCGATATACTAGTAAGCGAATGCACTCATCAGATGCGATGTCTTGCCCTCACCTTCACGCCTCTACGCTCTTTTTATTAACGCAAAGACGCAAAATCTGGCAAGGCTCTTTATAACTCTGCGCCTTTGCGCCTTTGCGTTGAAATCCTTCTTACAAATGCCGGTCAGAAGTAACCTTATTTCGCCGTGCGAGCCGCCAGCCAATGCTTAGCAACGCCAGCCCGACAAGGATCAGATTCCATGGTTGCCCACCCGATTCGCCAGTGCGCGGCAGTTGGGCTGGAACCGCAGAATCGGCGGGTATAGGAGTTGCCGCCGAGCCTGCCGATCCATCCGGGTTGGCCGCCTGATCTGTGCCGGGCGCCACTGGTGTAGGTTCTATGGCGGGGGCCGCTACTGGCATACGCAGCGCCAGGTGTTGCACAATTGTCGCACCAGGCGGAAGTGTAATCACAATCAGGTCCTGAGCTGGCTCGCCCTGATCGGCAGTTAGCAATAGCTGCACCTCATAATCGCCTGGATCAAGGCCATTGCGATCATAGTTTCCATTCGAATCGCTAGTAACAACTGCATTGCCAACCTGCACGGCAATACCCGGTACTGGCGCGCCAGTCGTCAGGTTGATAATCGTGCCAGTAATGCGCCCTGGTGGTGTTGGCGTTGCGGTTGGCTTGCGTGGCTTGGGGGTCGCCGTTGGCACCACTGGCGTGACAGTTGGTGTCGCCGTTGGGCCACCAGGCGTTGCAGTTGGGCCGCCGGGTGTTGCGGTTGGGGTTGGTGTGGATGTGGGCGTTGCCGTGGGTGCAGTAATGCCAGATTCAAACGCTCCCATGTCAACCTGACCACCCTGAATGCGTGGGTTACCAGCCACATCGGTGGTGATACCACCCGGGACAAGGCCATTCAGGCCAGCATCAATTGCGGTGCTTGCAGCGGATAGCGTGAGATCTGGATTCAGCGCTGGGTCGCCCGTCAGGTTGCCATTCACACCATTGGTAATGCCACAGGAAGCATCTACAATCAGCGTTTTTTGGACCGTGACGGTACTAGCGATGTTGAAACAATCGACTCCACCGCTGACTCTATCCGCGATGATACTGTTGTTCAGCGTTGTAGTGGCATTGCTGTTATAGATGTTGCCAGCAGTAGCGGCCGTATTACGAATGATCGTACTATTATTCACCGTCAGTGTAGCAGTAAAGGCAAAAATGCCGCCGCCGACGATTGCGGTATTGATGCTGACCGAACTATTTGTGAGCGTTAGCGTGCTTCCAGTTGTATTATAGATGCCACCGCCATTGTTTGCCGTGTTGTTGGTAATGATGCTACTGATCACTGTCAGATTGCCAGCATTATTGATCCCCCCGCCGTTTCCGACGTTGCCACCTGTGATCGTGACACCACTGATGGTAGTAGTAGCTCCTGCCGCAACCGAAAACCCACGGGTGATATTGTTCCCATTGACGATCGTATTTGCTGCGCCATTGCCAGTGATTGTGAGTGCACCATTATTGATGATATCCGGCAG
This sequence comes from Roseiflexaceae bacterium, assembly GCA_031362265.1. Taxonomy (GTDB): domain Bacteria; phylum Chloroflexota; class Chloroflexia; order Chloroflexales; family Roseiflexaceae; genus JANLSE01. The sequence goes on along the minus strand of JANLSE010000130.1, from coordinate 3,780 downwards.
TGCACTGGCAAGCAGAATCGGGGTGCCATTTGTGGCTGCCGCAAATGTAATTGTGTCATCACCTGCAGCCGTATTCGCATCCGTAATGGCCTGGCGTAATGAACCCGCCCCCGCATCGGCACTGGTTGTTACTATAAAGGTTGCTGCATGTACGGTAACGCTTGTTCCAGGCAATAGCTGAAATGCGAGCGCAAACATGATCAGAGCCACTGTAAGCCGCGGGCGTGAGAGAACAGGTGATAGCATATGTTTCTCCAGTATTGAGTAACTATGCGGCGGCTAATCTCAGCACCACATGCACTCGCCTTCCTCGTGGAAGCCTGCTCGAATTGTTGTGCTAACGCAATAATTATGATAGAGGACGCGAATATACCGCATGGTAGGGTCATTGTCAAACCATTCTGATGTAAACCTGTCAGGTGCGGCAGAAATGCTATGAGCGTTCCAATGGCTTTGAGAGCCGCACCTGACAGGTTTAGGTCGCTGAGGCGCTCGATGTCATCTAATCATCATCGGCATTATCGTTATCTGTTACATCCAACCCAACACTTACTTGGCAGATCGCAAAGCGAACCGGCACGGATCGCGTACAGATGCCGACAAGTGTTGTATGTCAATCGAACCAATTGGGACTGGGTTCTAGATCAGGACATTGGTTCCTGTGGTTATCAAGCACATCTGTGCTGCCTCATTAAGCAATTATACACAATTTCTTATCAATAAGCTAAAAGAATCGTCATTATGCCGCTTCAAATACGGAAACTTCTTAATCATACCTGACTAAAGTTAGTATTAGTGTTGAATTAACACTGACCAAAGATACCGATACTCTAGACGTATGTCAGTCTATTTTGGCACTCTTCTTCGGGTTATAGTAGGGCTACTGCACGTAGTGGTTTGATAACAAATGCGATATGGGTAGGCGACCGTGTGTTTGCTTAGCGTCATGAGGAATAGGGATTCGACTATCTCTATGCCTTCGCCATTCGTGTTGCTACTACAAAGGCGTGATAGATCAACGAGTGTGCGTGAGCTGCTCGATGCAAGGAGGGAAGATGAATCGAGAAGGGGATGCCTCAGATTGCTTGTTCGTAGTGCAGTGGTCGTTGTTGGTTAAGGAGGGAATATGAATCCAGAGCGAAGGGCTTACTCACATTCAAGAGTAGGAAAGTGGACATCGTTTCTGATGTTGATTGCCATGCTTGGCAGCATCATTGGGAATATTGCCACAGCCAGTTCCGTATCCGCCGCGCCGGTTGGGCAGGGGTTTGTGGTTACCCCCGCCGACTTGGCGTTTATCCTGAAGCAGATCAAGATTTCGGAGTTTCACGCCGCGAACACGACATCCTTAACTGGCCCGTGTGGCGCGCTACTCGGCTCTGGGCCTAACCAGATCGGCAGCCCGCTGCTCTCGTTCGGTCTGCGGACGGTCGATGGCACCTGCAACAACCTGCAGTCCGGCCAGGATACCTTCGGTGCGGCAGATCAGGCCTTCCCGCGCCTGACAGTGCCGTTCTTTAAGACGGCAGAAACAAATCCGCCTACATTTGGCCCTCCCGGACCGGTGACGTCCTACGCTCAGACGAGCGGGTTCGTCTTCGACTCTGAGCCGCGTACGATCAGTAACCTGATCGTCGATCAGACCTCGGACAACCCGGCCGCTGTTGCTGCAGCTGGCTTTCCAGTGCGCACCCAGGGCAACGAGGGCATTGTGGTTTGTACCACCCCGCCGACAACTCCGGGGGGAACCGATGGGTTGCCTCTGGGCTGCGTACCTGAGCATCAGACGCTATTTATCCCGAACGTGACCACCGATGTCGGCCTTTCGCCGCCCTTCAACTCACTATTCACGATCTTCGGTCAGTTCTTCGACCATGGTCTTGACAAGATCACCAATGGTGGTGCCGGCTCAGTTATCGTGCCGCTCAAGGCCGACGACCCGCTGATTACGCTCGGCCCCGATGGCATTGCCGCCAGCGGCGATGAGGTCACCAATCCAGCCCTGCAGTTTATGGCATTGACACGCGGTACGATCGTGACCGGCCCTGACGGTTTCCGCAGCGCGCCGAACACCGACACGCCGTTTGTGGATCAGAGCCAGACCTACACCTCACACTCGTCGCACCAGTTCTTCACGCGTGAGTATGTGGGCGTCGCTGGCCTACCGGTTACGACTGGTAAGTTCCTCAGCGCGGCTGACGGCGATGGCATGGCCAACTGGTCAGAGATCAAGGCGCAGGCAGCAACGCTGCTTGGTCTGGAACTTTCGGACGCTGATGTGGGCAACATCCCGATGATCGATGCCGACCAGTACGGCAATTTCATCCCAGGCCTGAATGGCTTGCCCCAATGGGTGACAGCCACAGGGCGCGTCGAGGGCAACCTTGCGACGCCAGTTCCTCCCCCAGCGAACGTGCTGCGCATCAATACCGCCTTCCTCAATGATATTGCGCATAGCGCCGCGCCAACGTTCCACAAGGACTGCTCGACACTTCCGCCCGGTCCCCCCACGCCCTGTCTTCCCGCAGGGGACCCACTCATCGGAACACTCTTCCCGGATTCCGACAATACTGTTGGGTCGAGTCTGGCTACTACGACCCCAGCAGGATCCTACGATGACGAACTGCTCGACATCCACTTCATCTGTGGCGATGGCCGGTGCAATGAGAATATCGCACTGACCGCCGTCCACCAGATGTTCCACTCCGAGCATGACCGCTTGGTCGGCGATATCCAGGCTACGCTGACCGCCAACCCAAGCCTGTTGGCGGATTACCAGGCCGTGAACCTTACTCCAGGGCCGAACAAGACCTTCACCTTCGGTGAGCGTCTGTTCCAGGCCGCGCGCTTCGTCACCGAGATGGAGTATCAGCATCTGGTCTTCGAAGAGTTCGCGCGCAAGGTGCAGCCGGCGATCAACCCCTTCGAGCCATTTGCATTCAATCAGACCGATGTCAACCCAGCGATTACAGCTGAGTTCGCCCACGCGGTCTACCGCTTTGGCCACTCGATGCTGACAGAGACGATCGCGCGTACTAATGCACCTGGGTCGGTTCCTTCATGTCCTACTAACGCCCCTGCTTGTATGAGTAACGACATCCCATTGCTGGATGGGTTCCTCAACCCGGCATCCTATTACGATGGTGGAACCGCTGGCACGCTGGACTCACGGGCAGCTGCCACGGCCATCATTATGGGCATGTCGGATCAGACCGGTAACGAGATCGACGAATTTGTTGCTAACACGCTGCGCAACAACCTGCTTGGTTTGCCGCTCGACCTGCCATCGATCAATATGGCACGCGCTCGCAGCGAAGGCATCCCATCGCTGAACAACCTGCGCAAGCAGATCTTTGCGGCCACTAACGACGGCCAGTTGGCCCCGTATGATAACTGGGTTTCCTTCGGCCAGGCGCTGAAGCACCCTGAGTCGTTGATTAACTTTGTCGCGGCGTATGGCCGGCACCCAACGATTCTGGCCGAGACGACATTGGCTGGAAAGCGTGCGGCGGCTAAGGCGATCGTCGATCCTCTTCTAGTACCAGTCTTGCTGATCGACGTGCCACCCGGCGATGCTGCTGACTTTATGTTTAGCAGTGGTGCCTGGGCGAATACTGGTGATGTATCGATCACCGGGCTCGATGGCATCGACCTATGGGTTGGCGGTCTAGCCGAGAATACGCTTGTGTTCGGCGGCCTGCTCGGTTCAACCTTCAACTACGTCTTTGAGCAGCAGCTGACCAACTTGCAGAACGGCGATCGCTTCTACTACCTGGCTCG
>JANLSE010000612.1:0-5462 GCA_031362265.1 Roseiflexaceae bacterium | reverse complement strand
CGCTATGAGCGGCTTGTCGCAGTGGCGCGCAGCCAGTGCGATCCTGTAGACTGGGAGGCGGCCTGGAATGCAGGGCGTGAGCTCACCCAGGAGCAGGCGACGGAGGAGTTGCGGCTGGTGTTGCAGGTAGGTGGTGGCGAGGGAGCGGCATCGACCGATGGCGCCATTGAGCAGTAAGCTACATCAGTATCTCTTCAGTTGCAGGTCTATCAAGGGACAACCAAGGCCTGCCAGTAGATTGCGAAGCTCTGCTCAAGCAGCAGGGTAAGCAGTGCCAGCAGCGGCTGCAGATCGCCATGGATGTACATCGCGGGGTTTGCGCATATAGAGGTATCAGCCAAAGCAGCTCTTATCAGTTGGGGATTATCTTGAGATCCACGCAATATGGGATGTCGGTATTGCATTGGACTCTCGCCCAACATGAAACACAGTTCACCTTGCGGAACCTATGCAAAACACTCTACTGACGAATACAGGAACTTTCATTCTTGGAACGTGAGCACCAATGGTTGCACAACTAAAACCACTCATCAGTGAGCAAGCCAATCTCACCTTTGAGCGTGGTAGTCGAACAAAACATGAATACAATGCGGGGCAAATCTATGCAATGGCAGACGCAAAAGAGTCGCATAACCTCATTGCGGGTAATGCGCATGCCTCCTTGCACCGCCAACTACGCCAGAAACCTTGTCGCGTCTATCGCCGCCCATAACTTGCCTGCCAAAGATGATTGCAGACCGCACTTACGGTCAGTATACGCTGCGATTTTTAGAGAATCGTCCCGATTCGGCAGGTCGAGTTAGTGGGCTTGTTAGCCTGCTAATCGGATTATAGTTAAAAGGGTCATAGACTCGCAATCTTTTTGATAGGGCTTGTACGAAGGCGCTTAACAAAATCAGATGGCACTGTGACGCGCTAGGATGCGGTCAAAGGCGTACGAAAAGGCGCGCTGTGCTGCCGCCAGATTGGTGTAACCAGCCTGCAGCAGGATTCCAATCACGGTGTGGTTGAGTGCGTCAGCAGTTACGGATCACGCCCACGACGGAGTTGACTGGTATCCTCATCAAAGGTGATATCGCGGCGAGAATGCAAGCCATTCTCGCTCCCCCACTCACTCTGCGCCACCGCTATGAGGCACTTGGCATCGGCCACCTCCGACGGTAGGCTGATGATGCATAGCACACCTCACGGAAGGTCGTTCTGGCAGTGGTAGAGCCATGATACACTCCTTTCTTAGATTAGTTTGGTTGCTGACACGTCCATCCTATCCCAGAACGATGTGTTTGTATATCTCCTGCTGCCCGACTTTGCACATGCCCTAATAGGGAATGTGAAATTGTTTGACAAACACTAGCCTGCATGCTACTGTTCCTGTCATTCAACACCATACAGTCATTCGTACTGTTTGAGAAACATGTGAATATATCGGGCTGGCTCTCAAGCCTAGATCGCACATTTCTGATACAGGTCAGACAATTCTGTGTTCTGCGATACAAAATATCTATAGCGCGTGTTACTCTATCGGGAAGCCTTACAACCATTGCAGTATCGTGTTGCCATCATCATCGTTTGTGTCTTCAGCCTCTTGGCTATTTCCGCACACAAGACGCAATTCTCTGCTGCGCAATCGCAGGCACCATGGGTTGCGGCTGGGCAGCTTGTTCAAGCCCGTAGCGACCACACGACAACTGTGCTGTTAAATGGGAAGATTCTGGTCGCTGGTGGCCGCTACACCCCAAATTCCTCCACTCCACTGACCTACCTGAGTCATGTGGAATTGTATGATCCAGCAACGCAACAATCTGTGTCCACTGGCAGTTTACAGGTGGGCCGTGAGGAGCATACCGCAACACTGCTGCCGAATGGCAAAGTGCTTGTCGCCGGGGGGTATCGTGCTGCTGCAACCTTAGCACCACGAGCGGAATTGTATGACCCAGTGACGGGTACATGGAGCGATGCAGGTGCCATGATTCAGCCACGTGTCTGGCATGAAGCTGCCCTCCTGCCAAATGGTAAGGTTCTGGTTGCAGGTGGTCGGGGCGATGTCGGTGGATTGGACTCGGTTGAAATCTACAATCCAGCAACAAATTCCTGGTCGGCTGCAAGCCCAATGTCGGTTCCTCGATCACTGTTCAGGATGATTACACTCACGAATCAGAAGGTTCTTGCCGTCGGTGGCGTATATGATCCCTCGATAGTCACATCACGTGCCAGTGCTGAGTTGTTTGATCCAATCACAGGACAGTGGTCACCAACCGGGAGTCTTACAGTTGGTCGCTCTAGCTTTGGCGCTTCTCTGCTCCCGAACGGAAATGTTCTGGTTTCAGGGGGAGTATTGCGTGCTGCGCAGCCAAACCTGACAGATACTGCAGAAATATATAATCCGCAACTTGGCATATGGCAAACCACAACTTCCATGTTGGGTGGCCCACAAGCATTCCCACTCCAGGTAACGCTAGCCAATGGGGTTGTACTGGTTATTCGCGAGGTTCCTTTTACAGGTAATTCGTTATTTGTGCAGGAATTCCATCCAGATACAAATCAGTGGCTGGAAGCTCCAGCGTTGCCGTTGTATGTTCTAGACGCATCTGTTGCGCAGGTATCGTCTGGCAAAGTATTTTTCGTAGGCGGATCGTCTAGTACAAGCTCATATTCAAATGCGGTGTATCGCTACGATAACCAGACAATCGGTTTACCCAACACACCAACATCAACAGCAAGTGCGGTACCACCTGCTCCCTGCAATAGTACAGCCCAAGAGCCTCAGGGCGTAATCGCTCAATCGGGTGGATCTGAACATACCGGTTATCTGCCCCTAGTGCTGCGTAGCGGAATCGAACCACTACCAACCACAACCAATACACCACCAATCATAGGAACAGCCACCAGCACCAGTACGGCGACAGCAGTAACCAGCACCAGTACGGCGACACCAACCACCTCCACTACAGCGACCACTACATCCACAGCAACAAGCACAAATACAGTGACATTGATAGTGCAGACAACCGCCATCCCAACGGCAACCAATACAGCGACAACCACACCAACCTTACCACCGGCAGGCACGGCAACAGCAACCGGTACAGCCACGCCAACTTGCGCTCCCAATTCAACTGCAACGCCAACAAGTTCTTCAACCAGTACGCCTACCGCTACAAGCATGGTTACCCCAACACCAACCCGAACGCAACGGCCGACCCCGACAAATTCAGGCGCGTAGGCTTGCTCTTAATGGGTTGTGATATCCCTTCCACCACAGGCTCAGCGCCTTAGCATTCTTATCGCATGGCCTCCTCGCTGTATCATGTGCTTGTGAAATGCTACCCCAGACTCCAACCTTTTCAGCAGACAGCTCATCAACTTGCTCGTGCATGAACACTTTGGCCAGAGAATCTCCAAGTACTGGCTTGGTGTCGGATGATATAGAATTACAGGTGCGTCGCCTGTCGCGACGATCGCTACATATGTTGTGTGTGCATTCAGCTTAGCGACCACTCGATATCTGGACACTGCTCTTTATTGTCGCGTAAGGTATTGTCAATCCTCAACAGCGAGACGTGGGGCTGCCCGGCGATATACTACCCCTCTAACCTACATGCCACGTAATCTTGCCATCTTCGTATACTGTATTCCCCACAAGATATAGCCACTATGTGCTATAATTCCCCGCATTGGCCTGCTCCGGCCACCGGTCTCCCGCTTCCTGGCTCATATCCCGCCGATACGCATGGCGCGATGAAGCTGGCGAGCGCGATATTGCTGTCTGGGATGCGCCATGTACCTTCTACAACCGCATAGTCGGTAGCTGGCCTTCGTGCCAGATCTTCTCCTGCTTCTTTTACGATAGGGCGCCTGTCGCCCACCTTCAAACGACGAACCGTGCTGGGTGTTGCCCAGCCAGCGCACTCCTGCGCGTTCGTCGTTTTGTGCTATCTGCCTCCCATCTCGCCCTTCACCGGGCGCTGTTTCCGCCTGCCGCCCCAGGCTTCGCATCACTGCGATCAGCCGGGGATTGGCGGCTGATCATCATAGAGGAGGCTGGAATGTTCCGCCTAATGACCACCCCACCCACCGTTCGCCCCGTGCTGTCCAACTCGTCCGCCGATATCCCTGAGATTGAACCCTACGACCCCAATGAGATCGATGATCTCTTCGACTTCCTCGAACAGGGTGATGATCCCGAGGATGAAGGGGATGCACCAACCGCTTGCTAGACGGATCCCCAGTCGTTGACTCGCTGTTTGCTCCATTGCCCGGAGCGTGGTTTTATACCACCGGCTCGGGCAATCAGGGCCGGTGGTTTTCTTTTGGAGAACCCAATGCCTACGTATCAGGAGCTTGCTTCCGCACTTTGCGAACCCTTCCCCTCCGATGCGCTTGGGCTCAAGCCTGGCGCGCTTAACCACGACCACAGCCGCGCGCTGGTACTGGCCTATGCCGATACCCGCACCTACCAGGAACGCCTCGACCAGGTGGTCGGCCCGGATTCATGGAGCGTTCGCTTCAATCTGCTGCCAACTGGCGCGATCTGCGCACTGACCATCCTTGGTATCACTAAGGCTGATGTTGGCGATTACCCAGCCGATTATCCCGAAAAACCGCATGAGAATCGCTCGACGGCCGCGGCCGCACAAGCCTTCAAGCGCGCCTGCGCGCAGTTCGGTATTGGCCGCTATCTGTATGCGCTACCACGTACCTGGGCCGACTACGATTCAGAGGCAAGGCAGTTTATCTGTCCAGCTGCAATTATCGCTTCACTCTACTATGCTGTTGGGCTGGCCGACTTCGTCACACCTGACACCAAGCGCGCGATCCTGATCGGCCAATCTCACACCACCAATGGTGAAGTGCCAACTTCAGCCAATAACGCTCCGCATGCCAACGCAGAGAAGATTGCCCACGCACGTGCAGTCCTAACGCAGGCCGAACAACGTACGGCAATCAATCTGCACTCTAATACTGCCAGCGAGGCCCAACTTGGCCTGATTGCCCGCCTGATCAGCGAGATGCTCCGCGCAAGCGATCCTGAGGAGGCTACTGCTGCCGCCGAGGCCATCGACGCGATTGGCGATCAGCACACTGTCACAAAGCTCGCTACCTATCGCAGCAAAGATCAGCTCCGTACCCTGAACCTCAATAAGGCCGTCGCAAGCACACTCATCACCGAGCTAAAACAGCTTCAGGAGTACGCGGTAAGTGCCGTTTGAGTGTGTGAGCGACCTTTCATCGTGGAAACACAAACGAAACCAGCCTGAAACGCAATGGCGCAAAGCGGCAGAGAAGCTAATAATCAAGACCATTTGCTATTGCTCTCCTCCCTTCTCACATTGCGCCTTTACATTTCAATACCGTTCTATCTTTATATCTTTGCAGTATCTCCTCAAAAAAGCAGGGCGCTATGAAGCGGGAGCCCAGGATGCATCGAGATTTAGCTCCTCAGCACGATTGGCGATGAGATC
>JANLSE010000052.1:0-13398 GCA_031362265.1 Roseiflexaceae bacterium | reverse complement strand
CATCCGCACCGACAATGTGCGATTTTGGAAAGAAGTCTTCTACGCCCCCTCGACGGGACGCAGCTATCGGGCTGCCTTGCCGCGTGGCTATCAGGGCGAGTTTGGGCCAGGCATCCACGCACTGGTCCTGGTATTGGCGTTTGGCTGCTTGGTCAGCATCGCCAAGATCCGTGAACTGCTGACCAATATGGGGGTTCAGATCGCGGAAGGGACGATCTCCAATCTGCTGATCAAACATCAAACCGCCTTGCATGCCGAGGCCGATGCGGTGTTGCAGGCCGGGTTGGCAAGCAGTCCCTGGCAGCAGATCGACGACACCGGAACCCGCGTGAACGGGCAGAACCAGCATTGCCAAATCATCTGCAATCCGCTCTATAGTGCCTACCGCACGACCGCCCGCAAAGACCGCTTGTCGGTGGTGGATGTGCTGCGCGGTGGGCAGCCGCGCGTCTTTCGGCTGAATGCCGAAGCACTCGGCTACCTGGATCAGGTGCAGCTGGCGCAGGTCACCCGCGAACGGCTGCTGGCCATGCCGTGGGAGACCGATCTGGACGAGCCAACCGTGGATGCGCTGCTCACGACGCACCTGCCGAGCTTGGGCGCGCAGCCGCGCAAATGGATCCTGGATGCCATGGCGGTGGCGGCCTACCACGCCCAAACCGCGTACCCCGTGGTGCGGTTGTTGGTGTGTGATGACGCACCGCAATGGGCGTGGGTGACCGCAGCCATCGGCGGGTGTTGGGTGCATGAAGGGCGACACTACAAGAAGCTGACGCCGACGATTGCGGCGCATCGGCAGGCGTTGGGTCGATTTCTGGACGATTTTTGGTTGCTCTATGACGGCCTGTTGGCCTATCGGGAGCAACCAACGGCTGCCGAACGGGCGCGGCTGACCGCCGCCTTCGACACCTTGGTTGCCACCACCACCGACTATTGGGCCTTGAACGACCGGATCGCCAAGACGCGCGCCCGCAAAAGCGTCTTGCTCGCGGTCTTGGAGCATCCGGAGATCCCGTTGCACAATAACGCGGCAGAATTGGCGGCGCGCCAGCGGGTGCGCAAACGGGACGTCAGTTTTGGCCCGCGGACGGTGGATGGTGCCAAGGCTTGGGATACCTTCCAGTCGCTGGCCGATACAACCCGCAAATTGGGCGTCAGTTTTTACCACTACATCCATGATCGTATCCGTGGTGATGGTCAGATTCCGCCGTTGGCCGATCTCATCGCCAATCGTGCTGAGGAGCTAAATCTCGATGCATCCTGGGCTCCCGCTTCATAGCGCCCTGCTTTTTTGAGGAGATACCATTGCACGCTGCAGATTGTCCTCGAGGATGTGGTGGCGCCGATCTCGCCTGAGCGTGGATTATGAGAACGGTGAGCAGCCGGGAAAACGTATTGCCAAGCCCATGAGGTTGCCGCGTTGGGATATTTACGAGCGAGGGCATCAGGCAATTCAACCGCACCATAGCCTTCCGCAAGATCCTGGGCGTGGAGCCGCCGGCTCAGTGCGAATTGCTGCTGGAGTGCCGGCACACAGATCTGCGGCAACATGGTCACGCGATCCTTGTCGCCTTTACCCTGGCGCACCGTGATTTGGTGTTTTGGGATATCGATATCCTTGATACGCAGCCGGAGACACTCCATGACACGCAGTCCAGCACCGTACATGAGCTGGGCCATGAGCACGTAGGGATGCGTGAGGCGGGCCAGGATTGTGTGGACTTCGGTGCGGGTAAACACGACCGGAAGGCGAGGGTGGCGGCGTGTTCGCACAAACTCCAGTACCTCTGGTAAGGCGTGCCGAAGTACGTTCCGGTACAGGAAAAGGAGGGCGCAAAGTGCGACATGCTGCGTTGAGATGCTGACCTGTCGATCGCGGGCGAGATATGTTACGTAGGCCGTGACCTCCGCTGCACCCATCTCAGAAGGGTGACGTTTGTTGTGGTAGCAGATGAACTGTTTGATGATATGACAGTAGCTCTGCTCAGTACGATAGCTCACATGTCGAAGCCGCATGACCGCTCGGACCTGTGCCATGAACTCACCTGGCGCCATTCTTGCCTCCTTGCGGTGTGTACCGCATCAGTATGCCTTCGACCGCTCACTGCAGCCGATGAGACATCCGAGCAAGAGAAGCGATGCGGCATAACTCCGCAATAACGGAGTTATGCCACACGTGTGGGTATAACGAGATTCGCGCTTTTTCGACGGCTTCACAAAGCCCTGAACTGAACCTTGAGCGAGGGCTATCTGTTGCCGTATAATAGAAACGAGTTCGGCGGCTCGTACACCATCGTAAGCGTACTGATTAAGGAGTTCATTCCCATGGATATACATCGTCGCTTCGTGGAGACGAATAAGGCTCACCTCTACGTCGAAACTGCTGGCAGCGGATTTCCGTTGGTTCTCGTACACGGCTTTTCGCTTGATACCCGCATGTGGGATGACCAATTCGAGTACCTTGCCCAGCACTATCACGTCATTCGTTACGACATGCGTGGTTTCGGTCAGTCCAGCCTCCCCACGCAGGACAGCTATTCCCACATCGAAGATCTGCATGCCTTACTGAACCACCTGGGTGTTGAGGCAGCCCACCTAGTCGGACTGTCGATGGGTGGCCAGTGTGTTGTGGATTTTACGCTGACCTACCCAGAGAGCGTTCGTGCACTTATCTTGATCGATAGCGGGCTGAGTGGATTTTCCTGGTCACACGAACACGCGGCCCGCATGGGCGCAATTCGGCAGCAGGCCAGTCAAGATGGTACGCAGGCTGCCAAAGAGACCTGGCTTGCGCACCCGTTTTTTGCTCCGGCGTTGCGGCAACCGCTTGTTGCCGCACGTCTGAGACAGAACATGGCCGACTATTCAGGATGGCATTTCGTGCATTCGGATCCTGGGAGAGGCATCGAGCCACACGCAATCCATCGATTGAGCCACATCACGGCACCAACATTGATCATCGTTGTCGCCAACGATGTGCCGGACTTGCTGGCGATGGCTGATATGCTCGCGCAGCATATTCCGCTTGGACAGAAAGTCGTCGTCGCAGGTGCTGGGCACATGGTCAACATGGAGGCGCCGGACCAAGTCAACGAAGCAATACTCGATTTTCTCAGCGCCGTGTGAAAGGGAGATCTTCATTCCGGTACCTTCCAGAGCCCATGGAGCGCGATGGTGTCGGCCGAGAAACGATGGCGTTTTGTGATCCATACCGCGAAGTCACGAGGTGTCTTGGTGCAGGCTCGCTCAGATGCGGTGAGTGATCGACCGAGGAAGCGAGGGATTTCCGAATACAAACTCGGCTTCCGATGCTTCCAAGCGTATCAAAACCCAAATCGGCCGCCGCCGAACACGCGCATGGTGAGTAACCGGCCCAAAAAGGGTTACTCCGGTGAGGAGTCATGGCGTGCCATGATGGAGGGATGCAGTCCGACCGCTTCGCGCGCGAGATCGTGGCTTTTTTGATGCTTCCTGATGCAGCGCGCTTGCGGCGGCTGATGGGCCAGCCGTTCGGCGGCAGCATTAGTGCAAAGGTCAATCCAAGCGAGTACGCCCTGTACTCGCTCACTCAGTAAAGGATTTTAATATGGCAACTTATGTTCTTATCCATGGGGGTTGGCACGGGGGTTGGTGTTGGAAACGAGTAACACCCCATTTGCAGGCGGCTGGCCATGTTGTCTATGCACCGACCCTGACGGGCTTAGGGGAACGCAGTCACCTGGCATCGCCTGAAATCAACCTTTCGACCCACATTCAGGACATCCTCAACGTCCTGATCTATGAAGAGCTGACCGATGTTGTCCTGGTTGGGCACAGCTATAGTGGGATGGTCATCGCGGGCGTCGCCGATCGCGCACCAGAACGGGTGACCGGGCTCGTGTACCTTGATGCCTTTGTTCCGGAAGACGGACAATCTCTGCAAGATATTTTCCGACCGCCATACGGCGAAGGCGTGAACCTCGAAGCCCTCTTGGTTGATGGATGGCGCTTACCCTATCCCTTTCTTGAGCGCCCATTCGGCATTACCTCCGAGGCCGATGCGCAGTGGGTCCTCGACAAAATCACGCCCCAGCCAGTCAATACCTTGCTCGAACCCGTCCATTTCACGAACGGCGGCGCGCCCGCAATCCCGCGAACCTACATCTATCTCAGGTCTCCGGGAGGGCAACCTCCGGATACTGAATTTGTGTGGTTCGCGGAGCGAGCGCGGACGCAGCCCGGTTGGACGTATCACGAGTTGGTCAGCGGTCATGATGCGATGATTATCATTCCAGAGGCAGTCGCGGCACTCCTCCTTGAAGTAGTGCCAGGGTAGTTACTGAGCTGTGCCACACCGTCGCCCCTTACCCTGGGGCTTACACGGTTCAAGCCAGAACTGGCGTGGCACAGAATGGGTGAGTTGCTCAGGAGCACCCATCGGCGTGCCGCCGAACACGCGGTTGCAGGCGACTCGGCCTTCGGTCGGCGCTTGGTCGGCGCCTGAGCCGCCACGTTGGGCAGATACTTATCTGATGTCATAGTCCAAGTGGATTTATAATGTGAATATCAACAAAACATGTCTTACAGTTTTGAACGAAGTATCGTTATTCATGCAACGCCAGAGCAAGTCTACGACAACCTGCTCGACGTAGCCTCCCATAAGAAGTGGGGAGAGATGACCGAATTGGAGCTTTTATACGAAGGTCCTGTGCAAATTGGCAGTCGCTGGCGTTCGGTCGGCGTTATGGGCAAGGATGTCATGCACGACGAATGCACCATCCTGTCTTTGGAGCGTCCACATCTGTTCCAGTTCAAATCCGTTACCCAGCATTCGTCGATGGGAACAGCAGGCATGATCTTTACCTATCGGCTTGAACAAGCGCCAGAGGGCACGCGCGTGACCATTAGCCGCGGATTTGTTCCCGATGAATGCCAGGCATGATGCGATTTTTATTGCGGGTAGAGGTCGTCATGAGGCTGATGGACAATTTAATGACGGCGAAAATAATTGACCGAGGACTCGCCCGCTTGCGCGAATATGTGGAACAAGCCCACAAATGAAAGCATACTGGTTGTCTTTATGATACTTAATCATAAGTTTAGAAATTGGCGGACTAGGTATTTTAGCAAGTATCTTATCTTCTAGAGAGTTCTTGCAACTTGTTTAGGTCGTGATTTAGCATTCATTAAGTATTGGCAAAAAACTGCCCAACAAAGCGTGCACCTGACATGTGGGATTCTGCGGCATTTTCAAGCATTTTTCTGGCTTCGGGGTTTTCCTGCTCCCAAACAGAATCCACGCCCGCCCACACGTAGGCAACGCAAATCGTTGGACATTTCGCGCAACGCGGTGGCTAAACCTGACCATTCGTCGGGAGGGGTAATAACCAAATATCGTCAATTCAGAACACGCAACAGGCAGAGGAGTATCGCCGATACGGCCTACCTGTTGCGTGTTAACGTCTTAATCGCAGTGATATGAATAGCTTTATCCGATAGCGGTACCGGAGTTTGAGCTACACGGTAGAAAGGCGCAAAGAAGCTTTGTGAAATATTTCGATAGCGTTGTACATTACAAAAATGCTCGTAACAGGCCTTGGCGCATTATGGTGCCTCTGACCAACGAGCGCTCACCCTCGTTGGTCTAAAAGTTAATACATGAAAGAGCCCTGCCTCGTCGCTGTTCTTCTTGACATGTGCTTGCCATTCATCTATGATCAGTGTGTTCCTTTCAGAGCAGCGTTTGTTTCTTCGTGTGAAATACGGATGTTCATAAGATAGGCCGTTGTTTGAGGCACTATGCCCAACGATTATATTGTCAAACCAGTTCATAAGGCCCTTCAGGTGCTGCTGTTCATTGGATCGGCACGCCGCCCATTGACGCTCACCGAGATCTCCTACCAGATGCACATACCGAAGACGACGGTGTTTCGTTATCTTCAGACGCTCTGTTCACATCGTTTTGTGACCCACGATTTGGAGACGGATTGCTACCAGCTGGGGTTACGGCTCTGGGAGTTGGGCCAGGCGGTTGGTGAGAGCCTGCGTATTCGCGAGATCGCCCTTCCATTGATGCAGGAATTGCGTGATCGCTTTAACGAAACGGTGAACCTCGGTGTCATTGATGGGCGCGAGGTCGTCTATGTGGAGATAGCCGAGAGCAACTACTCGCTGCGAATGCGTGCCGAAATAGGCGGGCGCGATCCGATCTATTCGACGGCACTTGGCAAAGCCATCCTGGCCTTCCTGCCTGATAATCAATGGCCCCAGCACCTCCCAGCGCGCCTGACCGCCCGCACAACGAACACGCTCACGACATTAGCCGCACTGCGCCATGATCTATTGCTCACCCGTGAGCGCGGCTACTCGCTCGACCAGGGTGAGAACGAAGATGGGGCCTACTGTGTTGGTGCGCCAATTCGGGATCACCGTGGGCGCGTGATCGCTGCGGTAAGCATTTCTGCCCCGGCCAGCCGCCTGACCGCTGAGCGCAAACAGGAGGTTGCTATGGCGGTAATGGCTACGGCTGCTGCTGTTTCGCGGCGTTCGGGTTTTGATCCCGAACGCTCGACAGCACACTAAGTAGCTAAACTCCAGGTTGCAAATGCACGCACAAATACTGAATGAAGCCTCCATTCTTAGTACGAAATGTTGAGCTGCGGCGTTAGGATGGTTGTGCCCGGCTGTGGCAGTGCCTGCTGCATCAATGTCGCCAACGCCAGCGTCGTCAGGAGTGTGCGTTCGAGCGGCACTCGCGTGGTTCCGCTCAGAAACAGTCGCTGAATCTCGCGATCCAGCACCGCGAAGGTTGGTACGAACAGTGTGTGCCAATCATCGGCACCACCAGTGGTTGCAGCCCGCGATGCACGGATTCCATCAGCGCCGGGCAGGCGAATCGCAACCGCAAAATCCTCGACATGCCCATCGAGCATGATGTGCGTTGAACGATGACCATCCATGTGTTCGAGTACAAACGCGACTGGCGGCTGGCTGCTCTGGCGGCAGTTTTCATGCGTATCGCCTGCTTTGGTTGGAACGACTGCGAGCGCTGCTGCAAGCAGATCGGTTGGTAATACACCGCTATCGAATGCCGACCACATCCCCTCGCCGCGATAGGCGCATATGGAACGGATACCATGTTCGCCGCCTGCCCGCCGCTCAATGATTGATTGGACTAGTTCCAGGCTATGAAACCCATATGCCTCTGGATGAATATAGAACAGGCCAAGTGACTCAGGTATGTCGTCGCCATCACGAATGCCAAGATCCTGGGCCAAGCCAGCCAGCGAGAGGCTCGATCCCGCCAGAAACGGGATCTGCAGTTCGCGAACGGTATGAACCATCTCGCGTGCCCATTCAATGTTCCATGAGAGATGTTTATCGCAAAATAGCGGGACGACGCGCCCGCTCTCACGAAATACAGCAATGATCTGATCGAAAAGTTCTTTGCGCGGGTAGAGATGCTGGTCGAATTCGTTCCGCGGATAATCGCCATGCTCACCAATCAGCAGCACCGCGTCGACTGCCAGCGAATCGCTGCCGAGTGTGAGCGCAGCGCGAACGGTTGGCATCAATGGTACACCATAGGTCTGTGCAACAATGCTCCCGATATCGTAGCGCGGATCGTATACGACTGGATCTCGTCGGCCTGGTGCCGGAACAAACACCGGGTCTGTCGCTGGATCACCAGCAGGGCGCTGGACGACATGCAGCGCGGCGATCTGGGTCTGCGGCACAAAACCGCTCTCAACATCGCGTGGGTGTGGTTCCAGCCAGCGCGTAATAATCACATCGGCGTGCGAGAGTGGATAGTATATTGTGCAAATGGCGGCGATCTTGAATGCCATAGATGTTCCTTCGAATGAGAATTCAGGAGTCTGGAGTCAGGAGGCAGAATGCTGCGCCGAGAGCCGTCAGCCATCAGCTTTTGCCGCAGATACATGTCGGTGGATATGCTGCATCATGAGGGTTTTTGCATATCCCCCCAAAAAGGTGTACTCCACGAATTTGGGAAATTCTTCTGGTTGAGCGGGGCTGACTCCCTCCAGGTAGCGATAGACCGTCGCGTTTGCGATCCGGTAGTCGTTCATCAAAACACGAATGTCCGTTCCATGCCGCCGCCGCTCGTGCGGCTCGGCAATCTGCTGCTGGGGCAAGATCGTGTGCCTACCGAACCGCACCCCGCGTGCTCTCCGAAAAGCGCCGCACGGTCACAGAGTGTGCAGAAAGTTCGCTTACGGACTGGCGCAATTGGCGAATCTGGCGCAATCTGCAACCCGCTAGCGCAAACTGTTCGCTAGCTTCATCATTGTCGTGGTAAACCATTTCCTTGCGGTAGTTGTCAGGTAAAGTCATACCCGATCCGCAACCAACGGTGCTGTTGGGCGATCCGTATGGGCAAGCATCACCACCGTCACACTTGTCCAGAATAGAGGTTGCCCTGGTGTCAGGCTCGCGTACGTTCCCCCATGTCGTTCGGGCAGAAATGTATGCTCATTCATGATTTCGTTCAGGCTCGCTCGGCGCTCTACCAGCCTGATGCTCCTCAACGCGACGCCAAAACATGCCTAGCTGCTCGAGCTCCTGATCACTAAATACCTCTAGAAAGTGTCGGCGCACAAACACCACATGCGCCTGCAAAGCGGATCGCAACCGTGTAAGACCGGCTTCGGTCAGCACGGCGTAGGCACCCCGCCGATCCTCGTTCGCACCCACACGGGTGAGCAGTCCGGCGCGCTCCAGACGCTCGACCACGCGGCTCATGCCGCTGCGCGTAATCACACTCTGCGTAGCAAGATCCTGGATGCGCAGACGTTGCCCTTCCGCCCAGGAGAGCCGGAGCAACGCCTCAAACTCCACATGCGTGATCCGCGAGTGATCTTGGAGATCCGTATCGATCCAGCGCACCATGCGTCCATGCATCCCAAGCAACCCACCCCAAGCCGCCTGCTCCAAAGGAGTAAAGTCATCTTCCATCTGAATCTCCAGCAAATTGTTACTTGACAATGCGTGAGCACGCACATATACTGTTTAATAAGTGAGTGCGCATTCACCTAGTTGGCAGTATAGCATGAAGATACATCGCAATGCAAACAGGGAGGTAACTTATGGCAGCGATCCAAATTGTACGGTTTCGGCTGAAGGACGGTGTCAACGCGGGTTCATTCGAGGCAATCAACGAGCGCTTCCAGCGCGAGGTTGCACCAACACTCCCGGGGCTGATTCGCCGCGAAGCAACGCGTGCGGCTGACGGCGAGTGGCTGTTGGTGCTGCGCTACACCGATGTTGAGGCTGCCACCAAAGCAGGCCGAAACGACCATAGCGAGGTCTCGCAGGCATTGATGTCTAGTATTGATATGGGTACCCTATCCGCCGGATTCTACGAGATCGTCAGCGAGTAGGCCGCTCAACAGTGCGTCGTGCACATCGTCTGGAGGCGGGCGAACAGTAAACGACTGCGGTTGCCCTTTTCGTCCGCCGCGTTTCTCTATAAAAGTACAGGAGACTTCCTTTGAATACTGCTGCCAAACGGGTCCCGCGCTGGGTACGAATCGTCGCTGGTCTGGTCGCCCTGCTGAACCTCGCCTATGGGCTGGCGGGCTATCTGGTGCCAGCCAGCATTCTGCCTGGCCTGAACGCCGACACACCGGCAACCCTCAACGCCGCCCTTATCTTCAGTGCCCGGAATGTGGCGATCGGCATTGCGCTCCTGATTGTCTCGATCGTTGGGGTACCCGAGTCGATTGCGATTGTGATGATCATCCGCCTGCTCGTCGAAACCCAGGATCTTGTGCTCCAAATCCTCGCAGGAGCAGCCCTCCGCACGCTGCTGATGCCGATTATGTTCATGGTGATTGAGCTGGTCGTTATCGTCACTATGGTGCGGATTGTTGGCACACACCACAATACTGCTGATGGGCAGGCAACGACCCTTCAGCCGAGCAGCCGATAAGGATTGGAATAACGTGATGCACTACCTCAAACTCACCACGGATGCGGACGGCGAGACCCATTTTAGCGCCATCCCCATTGAAGCACCCCAAGAGTGGGCAGCGACGAGCATCAAATTAGTGCGTGTCGCACCCAATTTGACAAGCGACCTGCATCCTGAGCCAGCACCAACGCTTGCAACCGCCTTGAGCGGCAGCATCACGATCAGCGCCTCGGATGGCACGCAGCACCAGCTTGCGCCCGGCACCGCAATCCTGTTCCTCGATACGACGGGGCCTGGACACACCTTTGCGAATGGGCCAGCCGAAGCACTGCTGCTGATCACGCGGCTCGCAGACGCAACCATATAGCCAGTGGCGCACGCGGTTCACGGGTGGATGAAGCAGGAGTATGATCATGACCATTACCCCCGAACACGCTATATTGCTGGTCGCCCCGTTCTATGATCCGCTCAATTGCCCGGCAGAGAAGGACGTCGCAGCCCTCGTGCAACGCAGCACATCAGCGGCATGGCGATCCTACGCGGGCGAAGATGTGAGCAAGAACCGCGATGCCTTTATTCAACAGGTCTAGGACTTACGCAGTTGGCGCGGCATACGGTATCATAGAATCATGAATGCACCAAAAGTGACCGATCTCGACGACATCAACTTTCTGACGGCGGTACCAAAGGTGGTATCGTGTACCGAAGCGGCCCGCGTCCAGCCGGACGCACCCAACCGCGCGGCGCATGACGCGCTGACGCGCCTGTTGCACCGACTCGAACCGGATACGACGCCGTTGTGGCGCGAGGCGGAGCCGTTGGTTGATCGCCAGAGCGGCCTGTTGATTCTGGATGATACGACCTTGGACAAGCCCTATGCCAAGCAGATTACGCTGGTGCATCGGCATTGGGCGGGCAAACATCGTCGGGTGGTGACGGGCATCAACCTGCTGACGTTGCTGTGGAGTGATGGTACCGACGCCATCCCATGCGACTATCGGCTGTTTGACAAACCCGAAGACGACCTGACCAAGAATGATCACTTCCGCGCGCTGCTGACTACCGCCAACAATCGCGGTTTTCGCCCGCAGTATGTTGCCTTTGATGGGTGGTACAGCAGCTTGGCGAATCTGAAAGCCATTCGCGGGTATGGTTGGCACTGGTTGACGCGATTGAAAGCCAACCGCCAGGTGAATCCGGATGGTACCGGTAACCGAGCCGTTGCGGATTGCCCGATCGATGAGGCCGGTACCCGTGTGCATCTGAACGGCTACGGCTTCATCCTGGTGTTTCGGATCGCCACCGCCGACGGTGACACGGAGTACTGGGCCACGAGCGATCTGACGATGACCACGCGCGCGCGCACGACGTTGGCACGGCAGGTCTGGGCGATTGAGACCTATCATCGCGGGGTGAAACAGTTCTGTGGCATCGGACGGTGTGCGGCGCGCAGCGCACGGGCGCAACGCAATCATATCGGCTGGGCTATTCGGGCCTTTTTGCGGTTGGAATATCATCGTATCACCGCTGGTACCAGTTGGTTTGCGACAAAACTGGCGATTATTCGACCCGCCATTCAGCAGTTTTTAGCGGGATCGAAGGAACTCTTGCGCGGCTTTGCCCAAGCCACGTTGGCGCACAAGCGCGCAACTGCGTAAGTCCTAAGGTCATTGGGTTTGGAAAGCTCATTCCGAACCGTACCTGGACTATCAACGAGATTCTGGTCGCTAGTGATCGGATCATCGTGCGGAGTGAGGCTGCTGGTACACCGACTGGCGTGTTTTTCGGTGTACCGCACAGTGGTGGCACGTTTCAGATTATGACAATCGATATCCATACCGTACGGGACGGCATACTCGTCACCGCCTATCACATCGAAGATTGCGCCACGGCTATGCGGCAACTCTCGACACACTAAACTGATCGTAGCATGCAACCCGCATTGTCGATGGCCGTCGGGCGCTACGGCCTCACGATGCAACCCGATCACCACGGAGATCTCAGCCTGCGATTAGTTTAGGAGCATTACATGTCCAGCGCAACCGAAGCCAAGTCCACATTTACGACGGTTGTACGAACTGTCCCCAGGTTTCCTCTACCGATGGTTGTGTTCACCTATCTGCTATTACTGTTCAATCTATTAGGGCTGGCACTGTTCCTGTTCAGCATCAATGGCATTGTGCCTGGGTTAGCCGGTTTGAGTAGCAGCACGGTGCAGCAACTTTCGTACCGAATTGCTGGTCGCCAGTTGATATCCATCCTTCTTTTTGTCTTTGCCCTCACGTATAAGGATGTCCGTGTCTTTCAACTCGCCTGGGCTATGGCACTCATCCGCGAAATCGCCGATGTCGCTGGGTTTCTCGCTACGGGCGAATCAATAGTCGTGTTGTTGATCATCTACGCTCTCTTCATGGTGGGCGAAATTGCCGCGTTTGTGTATCTCGGGATGATTGCATCGGGTCACGTAGCCAGATATCTCCCACAGGGGCTGCACATTACGTAAGGATCGCCCATGCCGACGAGCAAGAACCGCCTAGAAGCCTTTAGCGATGGCATGTTCGCGATCATTCTCACAATCCTGGTGCTGGAGCTGCACGTGCCACATCTTGCAGATTCCAGCATGGCGGCTTTTCTCGTGGGCATGGCCGAGATCGTACCCAAGCTGGTGAGCTTTCTCTTCAGCTTCTTCATCCTCGCCATCTTTTGGGTCAATCATCACCAGATGGTGCATCAGATCGCCCATGTCGACGCGAAGCTGCTCTGGCTGAACATCTTCCTCTTGTTCTTCGCCAGCCTGTTCCCATTTCTCACGGCGTTCATCGGCGACTACCCCGGCAATCCGTATGTGGTGGCGCTGTTTCCGCTCAATATGGCGATGTCGTCCATCATCTTGCGTGCCTTCTGGAAGCATGCGTTTGTAACCACGACCCTCGCACCGAATATGCTGACCGCAGCGCAAAAGCAAGCCCGCCTGCGGCAAGAAACGATGGCAATGGCGATCAACCTCGTCGCCGCCACCCTGGCGTTTGTGTGGGTGCCGCTCACGCTCACGATTATGATGGTGATACCGTTCGCCTTTGTCGTGCCAGCGTTATTCACAAACACCATCGCAGAGGAGTGAGGCTCGATGGGCACAGCCATGATCGCCCTCGTCACCGGAAGTACGAGTGGGATTGGCAAGGCGACGGCCCTGGGCCTCGCGCACGCCGGGCTGCACGTGCTGCTCGTATGGTCAGAAATGAGCGCGTATCTGATGCTGCGTACCTCTGAAGAAGCATGCGCAGACCCTAAGAAAACCTATGCTCGCCACACCCCTGAGCGGTTACAATGTTGGGCAGTTTGACACATAGCACGTCATAACGCAGGAGAAAGAGGCGTAATTGTGAAAGACAAGGTTGTACTGATTACCGGTGGCACAGGCGGCATTGGCAAACAGACTGCGTTGACTCTTGCCAAAATGGGCGCACGGGTGATTGTCACCGGGC
>JANLSE010000038.1:0-2917 GCA_031362265.1 Roseiflexaceae bacterium | reverse complement strand
ACCTGAGTAAGATCCTTACGCATAACTAGGCCAGGAAACACTTCAAAGAGCCGCTCATCAAGGGCATCGGGGATGAAGGCTTCCGTTGTTGGTACAGACATAGATATAAACTCCTACCAGCTCTCTGCATCATCCGTCTGGCGCAGTTCGATCAACAAGCGGCTGGGCGTACTGGCAAGAACGGCATCGCTCTTCGCGTCACGTGCTTCAATAATAAGCGCAGTCCCGCGAGCTGCGATTGCACCGCGCCGGACGTTAACGTTCATCTCAACAGTCTCATCGGTCGGGGCGACAGTCTGTGGTTCGCTGGCGAATAATACCTCACGTGTCTCGGCATGTAGAATAAGTACTTTCACCTCACGGGCCAGGAACTCATCCACAAACATGACTGAGGGTGATGTCGCTGTCAGTATAATACGTGGTCGCTGTGAAAGGATTGTCGATTGCTCACGAATAGCGAGCTCGACTGGGCGAGCGCGTGTTGGCCAATCAATACTGATAACCGGAATGATCCATTCTTGTAATGATGCGCCACCATGATAATAGCCACGTTTGCCGTACGCAGCAAAACTGGCTACCCCATGAGGCACAGCAACAGGATGGGTATCACCTGGTGAGTGGATCTGAGCACCCACAACTGGTGTTCCGGCTCGATAGGCATACGCTCGCCGTGAGGCATAGACGGGATCGCCTGCTGGTGGGGCAACCCGCTGATCGTGCTGACCAGCCCAATGAATATAGCCATGGTCGGTAACAACCACAACCCTTCGCCAGCCAGCATCGCGTAGGCGCTGGATAACCTGTAGATAGCGGCGCAGGACATCTTGTGCTCCAGCTACTTCTAGCTCACCATCATGGCCCTGGTCATCAATCGTATGATCCAGAACGACGAGGCGCGGCCGTTTGCTACCTGGATTCGGCACTTCCTGGCTCAACACGTCGGCAGTGGCGAGTATCCCATCTGCGGCGACATGACCATGAGTGATCCACCAGGAGCGTCGGCCAGTTGCGGCACTTAAATCCAGTTCTTGCCCATGTGCCTGTAGTGTCCAGCGGCCCTCGGTACATGTTGCCCTGAGTTCAGCACTTGGGATCGGGAGTGCCATGCCCATGCCAAGTGCGGTCACACTTGGGAGCGGTGCCAGTGCGGTAAGCACCTCGGCGCGTGGCGCATGTTCATATTGATTGACAAGCTGGGCTAATGCCTGGCCTAGATCGTAGCGCAGTGCATCGATAACAATAATTGCAGTCGGGCGGCGAGCCTCCAGGATTTTGAGCAGGCGCTCACCCGCCGATGGGTAGGGCGGCTGCGGGCATCCAGCTGCCTGCCAGACTTCCGACCATGCCATGAGTTGCTGTTCCCAGATCGCCCGATAGGCGCTACGCAACGGATTCAGTAGTGTAACCAGCGCTGGGTCAGGGTCGCTCAGGTTGCGTAAGAGCTCCTCGCCAGCGCGATCGACCTGCCAGCCGCCACCGATATACCAATCGAGGGCAGCTTGCGGGCTTGGCCATGAACGAGTAGGTGAGGCGTTCAGCAAAAGCTGGCAGGCATCGGCGAGCCGCGCAAGCTCACGCCAAGGAACATGCTGATATTCCTCACCAACACGCGACCAGAGGGCGTCGCGGCTGGCATGGGCAGTAATCGCCACCTGGAGTTGCGTGAGACGTTCCAGCAGTGCTCGTCCCTCAAGCGCGGCCAACTGTTGGCAGGTTGCATCATAGAGTGCCTGTTCAGCGCGGCGTGATAGGAATGGGCCGATGGTCGCATCAGCATCACGAAGCAGGCTATCCAATGCGGCGATTGGATCTGCCGCATTAACTGCCGTGATGAGATGTGTACTATACAGGCGGCTATCCAGCCAGCGATCAATGAGCTGAAGAGCCAGCGTGCGATCTGGTGCAGGAATCAACAGCTCATGGAGCGCGGGGATGAGTTTGGGCGCACGCCGATAGGCATCGGTAACCAGCAACCGGGCAATTGAGCGCATACGCCAGGTCTCAGGATCGTGTGGATCGGGCTGATTCAATCCGGCGCGCTCGGCACTCAGATTGAGCAACACACGCTGGGTGCCCTCAACCTCATTCCCGAGGACAAGGTAGTTCAATAGGAGATCGAGATTTGGCTCTAACCCGCCACTACTCCATGCAGCTGGGTCGAGCGCAATGTTCTGCTCAGCGAGGGCGTGAATCTCCTGATCGCTAATATGCAGCGATTGGGGCCGCCAACCCCACTCGGTCAGCTGATCGCGCAAAGTACGGCTATAGATGCGCTCGGCGCGTAGTGCCTGCGCCCACAGCCAGCCAAGGTCTTCGGGCGAGGCCGCGAGGCGCAGCACGAACGATACGCCAGTGTTAATCTGTTGCTGAACGCGGGCGCGATCAATTGGGCCACCCAGCTTGCCAGCAGTTTGCTGATCGACCTCAATAAGGGCGATATGTGCTTCCTGTAACGCTCCACGCAACAGCGATGCCCACTCGCCACGTGGATCACACCAGACGAGAAAGGCGGCTGGATGCGCATTGAGCAGCTGTCGCACCAGGGATTGGATTTGTTCCTTAAGTGAGGTCATGATGCTTTCGCTAAAAGTGACAGTGTATGCAGTGTACCAGACAATTGCTCCAGCATGTCGAGAAAGATAAGGTGATACTAAGCTCCCGAAACTCGGCACTGAGCATCCGAACCTGAGCTAGAGCCAATACCTTTCAAATAAAGTCGGTTCACGAGCAAGAGACAGGCTTTTAACCCAAATGCGCAAAGGCTATGAAACCTTGCGTCTTTGCGCACCCAAAGGGTGTTGCGTCTTTGCGTTAAACGTTTCTTTCCCTTATGTGAAAGGTATTGGAGCTAGAGCCGATACTTTTCAGATACAGGGTATTCCTCCAAAGAAGCATAGGCCTCACCTCAGGCTTTGCC
>JANLSE010000008.1:0-2201 GCA_031362265.1 Roseiflexaceae bacterium | reverse complement strand
TCCAGCGGTTGCTACTAGGCCATCACGCGCATCCACCCCAACAATCACTGCATCGCCGAAGCGCTTGGCCATCCGTTCAACCAAGGCAGGATCGCGGACAGCAGCAGTCCCAAGGATGACCCTCGCAACCCCCTGGGATAGCATAAGTTCAATATCTGCTTCGGTGCGTATTCCGCCGCCAACTTGCACTGGGATCGGTAGTGCTTTGGCAATTGTGCCAATCAGTTCGGCATGAACTGGTGAGCCAGAGCGGGCACCATCGAGATCGACAAGGTGAAGCCGAGTTGCGCCTTGATCAAGCCAGCCTTGTGCAACATGGAGCGGACTATCGCCGTAGATTGTCTCCTGGGCAAAATCGCCTTGGAAGAGCCGTACACAACGACCATCTCGAATATCAATAGCAGGAATAATTTCCATGGTGAACCTTATCGTTTGGCCCATTCTACAAAATTCGCGAGTAATTGCAGACCCCAGCGGCCACTTTTTTCGGGATGAAACTGAACCGCTGCAAGATTGTTATGTAAAAGTGCACTGGGGAATTGGATGCCATAATCGGTGGAAGTTGCCACCATATCGCGATTCTGAAGATCGCAATAGAATGAGTGAACAAAGTATACATCGCTACCATCGGGGATGTTTTGGAAGATTGGATGATCGGCGCTATTGTTTGTGTAGTGAATCTGGTTCCAGCCGATTTGGGGTACTTTTTGCTGATCGGGTAGACGCCGCACACTACCACGAACCAAACTGAGACAATCGTGCTGGCCGAATTCCTCACTACTTTCGCAAAGTACCTGCATTCCGACACAGATACCTAAGAATGGCTTACCCGCACTAATCACTGCAGGAATTGCTTCATCCATGCCCAGTCGGCGTAGACTGCTCATGGTATCCTGGGTTGCGCCCACCCCTGGCAATACAACGACTGGTGAGCGCATAACAACATCGGGATCGGCTGTCACAACAAGATCGGCTCCGACATGGGTCAGCGCACGTACAACGCTTCGTAAGTTCCCGGCACCATAATCGATAACAGCTATTGGCATAGTTCGCTCATATACTAATGATGTAGTGACATAGATGCGATAAGAAAGTGATGGAGCGTAGCGCGTTGCAGGGTTGGAATGGTGTGCACTTGCGCCTGTGTTGCTCGTATTCAGCGAAGCAGCGGATGCTGACGTAACATGCGGCTAATGAGCGCTGTCATATCCGGCTCACGTGTCCCTGCTGGGCCAAGCGGATCGATCCCAGCATCACGCCCAAGCAGAACGCGCAGCGTAGCGACGATACAGGCACCGAGGGCTTCTTCATTATAGCCACCCTCTAAGCTTAGCATGATGCGCCCTTCACACAGTTCTCCTGCAAGATCAACCAGCCGTTGTGTAATATGAGCATAGCCAGCGACAGAGAGCGATAATGGGCCGAGCGGGTCGTTCCAATGCCCATCGAAGCCAGCAGAGACAAGGATGATTTCGGGCTCGAAGCGCCGAATGGCTGGGATAACCACTTGATCATACAATTGCGCAAAGGCCTGATCGCCTGAGCCATAGGGTAGTGGCAAATTGAGTGTTAGCCCTGCACCTGGGCCTGCGCCGGTTTCTTGTTCCATTCCGGTACCTGGGTAGAGTGGGCTGGCATGGGTCGAAACAAACAGAACGCGTGGATCTTCATAGAAAATATCCTGGGTGCCATTGCCATGATGCACATCATAATCGATAATTGCTACCCGACTGAGATCAAGTTTTTGGATCGCATGTTGAGCAGCGATGGCAATATTATTTAGCAGGCAAAACCCCATTGAGCGGGTTGCTGTTGCATGGTGGCCGGGTGGGCGAATCAGTGCAAAAGCATTGGTCGCTTGTTGTTCTGTGACAGCCTGTAATGCAACTAACGCAGCACCAGCTGACAGCATGGCAACCGATTGGGAAGCATTAGTTGTGTACGTATCGTGATCAATCCAGAGCCGTTCCTGGGTGGCTGAAAGTGCAAGCGTTTCGAGGAGCCGCGGATGATGTACTGTCCGAATATCAGCTTCACTGGCATATCGAGCGGTCAGTTCTTGCAGATCTGGCAAGATACCACTTGCATCTAGGGCATGCTCAATCGCCTGCATACGAGCAGCACGCTCGGTGTGGCGTGGCTCATCGTGGGCAGCCTGAGCAGGATTCCTGATGATTGCGGTGGCCATAGCACTCCAGTGA
>JANLSE010000724.1:0-4472 GCA_031362265.1 Roseiflexaceae bacterium | reverse complement strand
GATGGCTTGGTTATCCTTGGGTTGGTGACCGTGGAGGTGTCAGCCGCCGCTCGCGTGGCGTTCCACAGCGTTGTACCGCCTAACACGCCCATCCAACCGACCCGCTGAATCGGCGCGATTTTCAGAAGCTTGTGGTATCCTGACCGTCAGCGCCATCACGAGCGTCGGTGCCAGGCCGGCGCGGGCGGTTGATGGGCAACCCGTTCGGCGGCACCAGAGAAACAGCACCTTACTTGCACACAGATGGAGGAGCATCATGAACCGTATCCACGCCAATGGGCTCGACTTCGCCTATCTTGAGCAGGGACAGGGGCCGCTCGTCCTCCTGTTGCACGGCTTCCCTGACACGGCCCACACCTGGAGCCACCAACTCCCGGCGCTTGCCGCAGCTGGATACCGCGCTGTGGCGCCGTACCTGCGCGGCTACCCACCGAGTGAGATCCCGCGCGATGGCTTCTACGACCTGGGCACGCTCGCCACAGATATCGCCGAACTGATCCGGCAGCTCGGCGGTGGCGTGCCGGTACATCTCGTCGGCCATGATTGGGGCGCAGTCATCTCCTACACTGTACTTGCACTGTGGCCCGAGCTCATCCGTCGCGCGGTCGTCCTGGCGGTTGCACACCCGGCGCAGCTTGCAAAAACCATGCTCGATGTCAAACATATCCACCACAACTTTCATTGGTGGTTCTTCCAGATTCCTGATCTTCCCGAGCAAGCGCTCGCCGCGAACGACTTCGCGTTTGTCGACTACCTTTGGGACTACTGGACGTCGCCAGGCTATCGTGACGCGGCGCACATCGCTGAGATCAAGCGCATGCTCAGCGAACCGAATGCACTCACGGCAACGCTCAACTACTACCGGGCCGCATTCGACCAGCACAAAGTAGATCCACGTCACGAAAGCCTCCGGCGCTCCATGGATCGGCTGATCAGCGTACCAACGCTCGCGCTGTACGGTGACGACCTCGCGGCCGAGCTAATGACCGAGCAAGCGCAATACTTCGGTGGCGAGTATCGATTTGCGCGTATCGGCAGTGCCGGGCATTTCCTCCATCGCGAGCAGCCAGCCGAGGTAACCCGTTTGATCCTCGACTGGCTAGGCAAGCCGTGAACTGCCGTTGTTCCGTAGCTCGCAATGAGCTGGTAACCGTCGCTGTTTACAACCTGTTATGCTCCAAAACCGACCGCCGCCGAACGGTTTGGCGGCCTCATCACACCTGCTGCTTGCGCTAGCTCGTCCGCGTGCTATCATCAGTCCTACCGATCTCCATGTATCCGTATCTCTTTACGTGCTGAGGAGGAAGCTATGGATGTCATGATCCAATCCATTCCCGTTCATTACCAGGAATTCGGTGCCGGTGTGCCGCTGATCATGCTGCACGGGAGACCACTCGATCATCGCCACATGGTCGCAGACATGGAACCCTTATTTCTGAACCGTTCTGGCTGGCGTCGCATTTACCTTGACCTTCCCGGGATGGGGAGAACGCCAGCCGCCGATTGGATCACCCATCAAGATCAGATCCTGGCGATCGTCAGCGAATGCATCCAAGTGATCGCACCGGCGCAGCGCTATGTTGTCGCGGGAATCTCGTACGGTGGGTATCTTGCGCGCGGCCTGATCCACCAAAGTGGCGCCCAAATCGATGGCGCCTTCCTACTTGTTCCACGGATCGACTATGACCCCGCTAAGCAAAACCACCCCGCGCATCACATTCTGCACGAGGATCCGCAGTTTCTGGCGGCATTAACTCCTGAGGAAAGTGGTCTGCGCGATTTCTTCGTCGTACAAAGCATCGCCGCCCTCGAATCATTCCGGGCGTTGATACCGCCAGCCGTCGCGATTGCCGATCACGCATTTCTCGAACGATTACAAGCACACGATGCATTCTCATTCACAATTGATGATCTCCCGTCTCCCTTTCCCGCACCAGCCTTAATTCTCACCGGACGCCAAGACTCGGTGTGTGGTTATCGTGAGGCCTGGGAAATTCTCGATCAGTATCCCCGCGGAACCTTTGTCGTGCTTGATGGCGCAGGGCATGGGCTCGGGCTGGAACAGCAGCGCCTCTTTCATGCGCTTGCCCACGAGTGGCTCGATCGCGTAGAAGCCTACATCGCACACGGCCACCCATAACGACACGCGCACATCCCAATCGGTACCGTCGCGAAGCCGCCGAACACGCGCATGCAGTCCGACCGCTTCGCGCGCGAGATCGTCGCGATTTTGGCGCTTTCTCTTGCCGCGCGCTCGCGGCGGCTGATGGGCAACTCGTTGGACGGCTAGGCGACAAGTTCGGCCCATGCAGAGTCCGATGTTCCGTGTCAGAGAATTGTAGCTACTTTCATATTCATCAAGGAGATCAATCATGAGCGAAATGGCACCCGAGATGCAAGCAATAAAAGCTCGCATGAAGGCGACGTGGGAGGCAGGCGACTACGGCTTGTTCGCCAAGTATCTTGAACCCGGTGCGTTGGAAATCCTCGAAAGGTTGAACATTGCTCCGGGCAGCCATATGCTCGACGTCGGCTGCGGCGCAGGGCAGATTGCCATTCCCGCCGCACGGGCTGGGGTCCAGGTCATAGGAGTGGACATCGCTGAAAACTTAATTGAACAGGCGCGTGCGCGTGCTGCCGTCGAAGGTCTGTCAGCCAAATTCGATGTGGGTGACGCTGAACAGTTGCCTTATCCTGATGCCTCCTTTGATACCGTCGTCAGCCTAATCGGGGCCATGTTCGCACCGCGCCCTGAACTCGTAGTGGCTGAATTCGTGCGCGTCTGCCGTTCGGGTGGACGCATCATCATGGCAAATTGGACGTCTACCGGTCTGATCGGTCGGCAGTTCAAGATCCGCGCCACATACGCACCACCGCCCCCTGGTGTCCCAGCACCCACACTGTGGGGCGAGGAAATGACTGTGCGCGAACGCCTGAGCGAGGGTATTGCCGATTTGAAAATGACCCGGCGCAATTATCCGTTGATGAAGTTCGCATTCAGCGTGCCCGAAGTAGTCGAATTCTATCGTCAAAACTTTGGCCCGGATAATCGTATCTTCAGTGCTCTCGACGCTGCGGGACAGGCAGCCTTGCGCAACGATCTTGAAAAATCGTGGGCGGAAGACAATCTTGCGACGGATGGCACCGTGTGGATCGAACCCGAATATCTGGAGGTGATTGCAATTCGCGCCTAAACGTCACAGCGCTAAGGTTCTCAGCGATTCGCCGTCCAACATGGCGCTCAAACCGACCAGCTGAATCGCGGGCATTTTACAGCGTCCTATCGCGGTAAACCGTTGGTGCAATCTACCACCATCTTCAGCTGGCTGGCTTAGCGCCGACGTTGGGCAACACCCATCAAGCGTGGCTGCACGTGAATCAATTAAGCATGGTAATATCTTGCAATTATGGAAGCACTCTCAATGTATACTATCCTACAAAAGGCAGTTTAAAGACCTTTCGACATAAGGGAAGATAGCATGGCTGATCAGATGTATCGACGTCCAGTTACCTTTACTCCTGGCGATGAGCCATACCTTGGGCGAGTAAGCGTCTTTGCATTTGATAAACTTATTGTCGCTTGTTTAGAAGTAAGTGCTGAAGTCGCTCCTCAAACACATCGTATACAACGTTCTGTTTTGCAGACAGCAGCCTGTCAACTTATTCCCCAAAGTATTAGTCTTGCTTTGTCAATCCGTGAACTTGTTCGACAGGGACATTTATTTGGTGCACTTGTATTGATGCGTTCATTAGCTGAACGTACCACTATCTTGCTTTACCTTCAACGTAATCCTCAAGCGATTGGAATATGGGAGCGTGGTTGGCTACATAACGAGCGACCAAGCCTAGCAAACATGCTGAACTTTATTGGTGGAACAGCTTTTCCTGGGGTAGGGCCAGAGATAACAAGATCGCTTAATAGTATTACACACGGTGACCCTAAGAGCGGCATCTGGAGTCTGATTCCAATGGATGATGGCGGGTTAGGACATGCAGTCTCAAAAATGCTTAACAATCCAGATTTGTGTGATAAGGTATGCTTGGAAGCTTCAACGTGGTTATCGGTAACTATGAGTATGATACATGCCGTATTTCCAGACTTGGAACGAACGCAAGATAAGCCAGCACAATCCAGTTCTACTGAGGAAAATAGTTGACGGTCAAACTACTGAAAATCTCATAATTACGGCATTTTTTGGGGAAATGTAAATATTTTCCAAGCTGTCGCCCAACAGTGCATTTCACGCCGACCTGCGGGAATCGGGGCGAGTCTGAGAATCAGGAATCGACTGAGGTTCAGAGTGGACAGACATGCGGGGTGGCGACTCCCCGCAGGCGGGTGAATGCGGGCGTTCGGCGCTCGGTGGTTGATGTTTGCGCACAAGCAAAGCTGGCAGAATTCGGTGGCAATGGCCAGATTCGTGAATTGACCTGCGGGAGAAGCGCACTCACGAGCTTGGTATGGATGCCAC
>JANLSE010000705.1:0-10144 GCA_031362265.1 Roseiflexaceae bacterium | reverse complement strand
GGTACGGCGGCGAACAAGCGTTGAGGCACCTAATGCGCCTTGGTGGTGCAATGCTATAGAGGATCACGAAAGGAGACTGGCCGATGCCAATTGATAATGAGCGTATCTCTGAGAACACGATTATCCACCACGATCTGGCCTATGTATCCGGAGGCCACCCACGCCAGCAGTTGGATCTATACCTGCCGCGTGGCTCTGGCCCTTTGCCGCTGATCGTCTGGATTCATGGCGGCGCATTCCGTATGGGGGACAAAGGGGATCGCATACCATTTGAGATGCTGGAACAGGGTTATGCCATCGCCTCCCTGAACTACCGGCTGAGCCAGCATGCACTCTTCCCCGCTCAGATCGAGGATTGCAAGGCGGCTGTGCGCTGGCTGCGCGCCAATGCCACTCGTTTCGAGCTTGACCCATCACGCTTCGCATCCTGGGGTGAGTCGGCGGGTGGGCACCTGGCGGCAATGTTGGGCACAGCCGGCCACGAGCGTAGCTTCGAGGTCGGCGAACATCTTGAGCACTCAAGCAGTGTTCAGGCGGTGCTGGATTTCTTTGGGCCGACCGACTTCCTACAAATGGACGCCCAGCGTCTGCCGGAGGGGATGATCCACGACACAGTGGCCTCGCCCGAGTCACAGTTGGTGGGTGGGCCGATCCAGGAACTCCCCGCTGAGGTAGCGCGTGCCAACCCGGTGACCTACGTGACCAGCGAGGCACCGCCGTTCTTGGTCGTGCACGGCGACCGTGACCCGTTGGTGCCTTACCACCAGAGTACACTGCTCGTTGCAGCATTGAAAGCAGCTAGCGTGCCTGTCACCTTCTATACCGTCGCGGGTGGCGGACATGGCCACTTCGACGATCCGCAAATCCCGATCCTCGTCCACGAGTTCCTCGCCACCCATCTGCGGCCTGGATAAAGATGAGTAGTTTCCGCTCCAAGGCAAATCGGCAAGAATACTACGAAAGGTTCATACCATGACTACCCCAACCATTCGTCTCAACGACGGCCATAGCATGCCCCAGATCGGCCTAGGCACCGCCTCGCTCAATGACGAGAAGGTCGCGCCGGTGATTGTTACCGCAATCGAAGCCGGCTACCGTCACATCGACACTGCCTACCGCTATGGCAACCAGCGTGGTGTTGGCAAGGGCATCCGGGATAGCGGCATCCAGCGCGAGGAGCTATTCGTCACGACTAAGTTGGATGGTGAGTTTCAGGGAAACGAACGTGCAATTGCTGGCCTCGACAAGTGCCTGAGTCAGCTTGGCCTGGACTATGTTGATCTGCTTCTGATTCACTGGCCATTGCCACAGCGCGACGAATATATCTCTACATGGAAAACATTCGAGAAGTTGGTCGAGGCCGGAAAGGCCCGGTCGATCGGCGTTTCCAACTTTAAGCCTGCCCATCTGGATCGGCTCTTAGCCGAAGCTACGATCCGCCCTGCAGCCAACCAGATTCAGCTGAACCCGCGCATCACACGGCCTGATCACGTGGCCTACGATAGCGCGCACGACATCGTCACGGTCGCCTGGAGCCCGCTGGGGCAAGGGAGCGACCTGCTCAATGAGCCAACTCTGGCAACGATCGCCGCAAGGCATGGCAAAACGCCCGCGCAGATTGTCCTCCGCTGGGATATTGATCTTGGGGTTGTGGCGATCCCCAGATCGTCGAATCCCGCACGCCTTGCCCAGAACCTCGATATCTTCGACTTTACGCTAACCGCCGATGAGATCGCCGCCATTTCGGCACTCGACACCGGCGCGGAGAAGCGGGCCGACTCCGACACAGGAGGGCACTAACGGGAGACAGCATCTCGTCAGTATCTGTAGATCGTTCGCCTCAGGCGTCATCAACCTACGGAAAGCCATCGGGGTTCGCGAGTGCCCGCTGCTGTTGAATCTGATCATCATGGCCCCGAATCTGATCGAGGAATGGAAAATCAGCCGAGGTCACATGCAGGTTTGCAAGCGGTGCGACTTTCACATCAAACCATTCGGTGCTATCAGGCGGAATGGAGCACAATCGTGAGCGGCGTAGCACATCCGCACGCTGAAGGCTCTGTCTATTCCCCTTCCTTGCGTGCCCAAGCGACCCATTTACCGCGCCCACCTGCGCCCAGATCGGCCCATAAGCGCTCGATGACTTGGCCGGTCAGCCAGCGGGCTTGCTCCGATGCGAGAAACACAATCACATCGGCAATATCTTCGGGTTGCCCAATACGCCGTAATGGGATGCTCGCGACCAGTTGCGCCTCAGTTAGTGCCGAAATATAACCGGTTTGCACTGGGCCTGGTGCTACGGTGTTCACGGTAATCCCAAGCGGGCCGATCTCTATCGCGATACTTCGGGTCAAGGCCTCGATCGCGGCTTTACTCGCACCGTAGGCGATCTGTCCCGCAAATGCTTGGGCTGCATCCGTACTGAGATTGATGATTCGACCCGATTGGCCGTTGCGCTGTTGATAACGTCGCACAAATTCGGCAATCAGCAAAACCGTCGCGCGTATATTGACCTGATAGGTGCGATCAAGGCTCTCCGCCACGGTTGTGAACACACTATCGGCATCATCGTAATGGGCAGCGTTGTTCACTAGTACATCTACCGGGCCATACCGCGCCTCTATCCAATCGAAGATCTGGGAAATAACCGTCGGATCGTTGAGATCAGCTTCGTGGGCCTCAACACGCCCACCTAGCAATTGGATGGAGCGAACTACATCATCAGCAGATTTCATACGCATGGCGTGGTAGAAGGCCAGACTTGGAGTCGTGGTGTGGGACTCTTCGGCGCTGGGCATATCACGGCTTTCGGGTGTCATACGCAGATACGTCAGGCCAATCTCGGCATCTTCGCGAGCAAAGGCATGCGCTGTTGCTGCACCAATTCAAAATGGATTATTGGGGCCAGTAATCAGTACGACTTTCCCGGATAAGCCAGTAACCGTCATCGAACGCCTCTATCAGGCAAGTTGGCCATTTGCGCGCAGGGTTAACAGTGTGCTGAGGGTTATCCAACCGCGCCATTCCAACTCGCAGCTTGGACTAATAGCTTCCCAGGTAATTGGCCATCCGCCGTCTTCCTGCTGATTCGCGACGATGGAATCCAGGTGTGCTTGCACCTGCTCCTCACGAAAGTACTTGCGAAGCGGATGTTGCGGTGTAGGCGCCCAATCCAGGGGTTTGCGGACATAGCCCGATGCTTGTGCATCCGCAACTAGCCCTGAGGACAACAATTGACCGATTATCCGAGCAAGTTCCTGCTCTGCCCGCTGTCGGTCTGGCACATAATACAGAAACTCAAGCACCACTCCCATCTCGTGTATTTCGGTTAGTTGCAGTCCAGGAATATGCTTCCAGCAGTACGCAGTCGCGCCTTCTAGCCAAGGGTGCTGGATATGATTTTTGTGCAGGAGGGCAGCAATCGCCGCAGTTGGATTAAGCGAAGCTGCTGGCGGATCGGCTGTAGTCCACCATGGCGCGTGTGGAAATGCAAGCGCTGAAGGGAGCAACCAAGGGACACCGCCTTCATTGGTGGTTATCGTCATCAAATAATTGCAGATTGGCTGCGCATTCTCCTGCACAAAGCCAACCGCATCCAGAATTTCAAGTGCATGCTGCACCGGCACTGGCTGGCTCTGGGGGCAACGGATGTCTGGCTCAAGCGCATTGCCAAAGCCACCATCTGCGTTCTGATATGCAAGAAGTGCAGCAAGTACTGCCTCGCGGGGGCCACCTTGAAAATGATAGGCAAAAAGGTGACGCTCTAAAAGACGAGCATTGTTCCAGAGGAACAGCTCTGCACGAGTAAAAACATCATCCATAGAGGTTCTCCTGAACAAAATGCTACAAGATGCTGGTGCTACCGTAAAAGGAGCGTAGCACACTTTATTCGCTTTGTCGCTAAAAAGGAGCAAAGCTGCTTATATCACCCGATGAGATTGCTGGTTATGCGAATCCTCCCTGGCAATGGTACAATCGTGCGACAACGCGTGCAGGCCTATACCAAGGTTTACGGGATAGGGCGTAAAGCCCACCAGCTTCAGACACCCAAAGGGTACCCGGATATAAGCCCTTCACTCGCTTCAGCCGCTTTAGTCGGTTCGACGCATCTGACATTCTCGTTATTCCGCGTCCTAATGCGTCAAACCACTTGTAGTAGAACGTGTTTTCTGGTATAATAAACGTATGATACGAACGATACAAACAACCTATCGCTACCGACTTGACCCGACTGCCAAGCAGATTGGACTGCTGAACCAGTTCGCGGGTGCGCGTCGGTTTGTTTGGAATTGGGCGTTGAACCGCAAGCGAGAACACTTCCAGCAGACCGGCAAAACCCTTGGGTTCAGTCCGCTGTGCATTGAACTCACCCACCTGAAACAACAGACTGAAACCGCGTGGTTGCGCGAGATGGACAGTCAATCGCTGCAACAGGCGTTGCGTGATTTGGAGCGCGCGTATCAGCACTTCTTTCGGCGACTGAAACAAGGCGACAAGAAAAAGGGCTTTCCCAAGTTCAAATCGAAGAAGATCGACACCCCGCGATTCCGCATCCCACAACGGGTGGTGCTTGAAGACGGCCTCGTTTCGGTTCCCAAGATCGGTCTGATACGTGCTATCGTGCATCGACCGCTGGAAGGTGTCACCAAGGGCGCAACCTTCAAGCGTGAAGCCGGTGGGCATTGGTATGTCAGTCTGGTTGTTGAGCAGCAGATTGCGCCACGCACGGAACGTCCCGTTCAAACCCATATTGGTATCGACCTCGGCTTGAAATCGTTGGCCGTGCTTTCGAGTGGCGCAACGATTGACAACCCGCGTTGGTATCGTACCCAAACCCGCAAACTGAGACGGGCGCAAAAGGCACTCAGTCGCAAGGTCACGGGCAGTCGCAATCGGAACAAAGCCCGAATCGCGGTTGCACGGTTGCACCAAAAGACCCGCAACCAACGAAACGACTGCTTGCACAAGCTGAGTACCGATCTGATTCGTCACAACGACCTCATTTCCATTGAAGATTTGCACGTTCGCGGCCTTGCGAAAACCAAGCTGGCCAAAAGCGTGATGGATGCCGGTTGGGGGATGTTCCGTTCGATGCTCACGTACAAAGCAGATCGGGCGAATACCCTTTTGATTGCCATTGGTCGCTTCTTTCCTTCCTCGAAAACCTGTAGAGCGTGTGGATTGGTCAACGCCAATCTGACGCTTGCGGATCGCGAATGGACATGCTCCTGTGGCACCCACCACGACCGCGATATGAATGCTGCCCACAACATCGACCGTGAAGGCTTGCGCTTGTTTGAACACCTCGTTGCGGCAGGGTATGCCGAAACGCAAAACGCTTGTGGAGATGTGGTAAGCCCAATCGGAATGGTTGGCACATGTCGATGAGACAAGAAGCCCAAGCGCCTTGGCCTTGGGTATATCACGATATTCCGGGCCGCAATCGGCCGCTCAACCAACTGGACGCGGATAAGGTCAAGGTTGGCTACAAGGAACTCTGGCAAAAGCTACGCGTTTCGATCGGCGGCTTTCCGCACGAAGGGCTTGAACAATCGGCGCTTGCAGTTACCCCTGAGGAACGACAACGAGTTTATGAGGCCGCATGGGACGCCGGTGGTTTCCAGTTCTTTATGACAACCTTCAATGATTACGCAACGAATCTTGATTCAAACGAGACCCTCGCCGAGTTTATTCGCTCCCAGATCCGCAAGACCGTTCATGATCCGGAAGTAGCTGAGCTGCTGGCCCCAATGGATCATCCGTTTGGCACTAAACGGCCACCGCTAGAACATGGCTACTATGCGGCCTTCAATCGCAGCAATGTCACGCTGATCGATGTACGAAGCACACCGATTGAGGCAATTACGCCAACGGGTATTCGTACCCACGAGGCCGAGTATGCTGTAGATCGCATTATCTTTGCCACTGGATTTGATGCAATGACCGGCCCGCTCTTCAAGTTGAATATCACCGGGCGAAATGGTCTTTCCCTGAATGATAAATGGGAGCATGGGCCGCGGGCGTACTTGGGCATTGCAACCAATGGATTTCCAAATATGTTTATGATTACTGGCCCACAGAGTCCATCGGTATTCACCAATATGCCGGTCGCAATTGAACAACATGTAGAATGGATCCGTGATTGTATTCAGCATATACGCACCCACGCGCTTCATTCTATCGAGGCACAGCAAGAGGCCGAGAATGGCTGGGTTGCCCATGCCACCGAACTGGCCGAAGAGAGCCTCTTGCTCAAAACCGCTTCATGGTGGGTTGGCGCGAATATTCCTGGCAAGCCGCGCGTAGTCTATCCATATGTTGGCGGCCTCGGAAGCTACCGCGAGAAGTGTGATGCGGTTGCCGAGCAGGGCTACACAGGCTTTACCCTCAGTTCATAAGGCGAGTTGCGATACTGTGCTCTACGGCATATACCTACCCATAGCTTTGCCAAACGGGCACGGATTCACAGGAGGCAGGGTCGTATGGTCAATATGAACCCAACTGATCCACGCCTGCTGCGGCTCGCGCCAGAGGATAATGTCTTTGTCGTGATTGCACCGCTTGTGGCTGGCGATCAGATCATGATTGATGGCAGTGCCTGTGTATGCACGGCGACGCTGCCGCTTGGTCATAAGGTCGCCGCGCGCATGATCACCGTAGGCGAAGCGATCATCAAATACGGCGCTCCAATTGGTTCAGCTACCCAGGCAATCGATCCTGGTGAACATGTACACACGCACAATCTGAAAAGTGATTACCTGCCGACGTATACATTGGAGCGCGGCCAAGTATACACGAAAGAGTGATGATGGAAGGTTATCTACGCCTGGATGGCCGTAAAGGCATCCGCAATATTATTGTAGTCGCATATCTGGTCGAATGCGCCCATCATGTTGCGCGCGAGATTGTTCAACCATTTCGTGAGCAGGGCGTCCACCTGATCGGCTTTGGTGGTTGCTATCCCAACGCCTATGCACTACGAATGATGAAACAGCTCTGCACGCACCCAAATGTCGGCGGTGCATTATTGATCTCGCTCGGCTGTGAGAGCTTCCAGCGTGGTAGCCTGGCACACACGATTACGGAATCAGGGCGACCAGTACAGACGTTGGTCATTCAGCAATCGGGAGGCACGCGCAAGACAATCAGCGCTGGCCGGGCGTGGATTGCCGCTACCCTCGAGCAGATCAGCCAGACACCACGCGTCCCGATCACACTTGACGATCTGGTGATTGGTACCGTCTGTGGCGGCTCTGATGCAACCAGTGGTATCACGGCGAACCCCGCGATTGGGCGTGCATTCGACATGCTGGTGGCTGCGGGTGCGGCAACGATCTTCGAGGAGACCGGCGAATTAATCGGCTGTGAGCAGATCATGGCCGAGCGCGCCATCACACCAGCATTAGGCAGCGAGTTGCTGGCCTGTGTTGGCAAAGCGGCGCACTACTATACGGTCATGGGCCATGGCAGCTTCGCTCCCGGCAACGCCGAGGGCGGCCTGACCACCCAGGAGGAGAAGTCGCTTGGCGCCTATAGCAAGAGCGGAAACTCACCAATCTCTGGCATTCTCAAGCCGGGTGATGTGCCACCACGTGGCGGCCTGTACCTGCTCGACGTTGTGCCGGATGGTGAAGTACGTTTCGGCTTCCCGAATATCAACGACAATGCAGAAATCGCTGAATTAATCGCATGTGGCTCGCATATAATCCTCTTCTCGACCGGACGCGGCTCGGTGGTTGGCTCTGCGATCGCGCCAGTGATTAAGGCCTGCGCAAACCCCGAGACCTACCGCCGCATGACCGAGGATATGGATGTTGACGCCGGGCGTATTCTGGAGGGCCGCGGCACACTCGATGCGGTGGGACGCGAGATCTTCGACTGTGTCATCAACACCGCTACAGGTACACCAACGGCCTCAGAGGCGCTTGGCCACCAGGAATTCGTACTGACCTATAAGTCGTTTGAGCCACTTGGGCCAGCCTGTTTGCCGTTTGTGGCCTAAGATTCACAATTTCCTAGATACCACTTCCTTCAATATGCATATCTTTTGGTTCTCCAGAGGAATACCCTTCCTCCTAGTCCTCTCCGAGCCCATACTGCCAAAGATAGCTGGTAAATGATTCTTGCGGTGGTCCAGAGTTGTCACCGCTGGTAAGGTATGTTTCCCAAACAATAGGTATATACACAATCCCGCCGAGGATCGTTCCCACAACCGCAGTGATTGGCGCGGTCAGAGGAATTCATGCAAGCTCCATCTATGATCGTACCGAACGACAAGCGGAGAACTTTCAGAAGACCAAGACACGCGGCGATGCGCGCGCCTATGCCAAACAGGTAGGTGAAAAAGCCGAACATGCGCGGGCGCTGCGGCAAACAACACAGCACCAGTGCAGTTATTCGTAGTGACTCCTGTGCCCGTGCCAGCTACCGCGAGTAATGGTAGCGTTCCACCCGCTGATGCGCTTACTTGCCCACCCGATCACCCAATTAAGGGAAACATTAGCAGCAGGGTATGTCTATTCGCGACGATAGTATGAGAACGACCCTCAGAAGGCAAGCGCTGGAAAACGGCTGTCAATCGTTTGGGTCTTCCCGCTCCAACTGGCCTCGCGCGCCTTCAGGAGAACTTCCAAGACATGATATGCATGCTCAGGTGTGATTAATGGGCGTGTACCGGTGTGAATGCAGTTGATCAGATGGCGCAGCCCATCGAGATATGACCACGCTGGCGCTGTTTCTTCGACATGCTCCCATTGAGCAGACCCCACCTGCCAGCGATCATAGCCATTGGGTGCCCAGTCATCGCCTTGTAATCGAATGGTTCCCTGCCTGAAGGGCAGCTGCCGCAATCGGAGCATGGAAGGCTGGTGGGGTCAGCACCAGTACCAGATCGACATCGTTGGCGGCGACGACTGTGCGGTAATCGGTAGTGAAGGCGGGAATGCCGAGCTGCTGGGTGAGAAGTGCGCGTTCTGGGTTGGTGTCACAGGCAATGCGTACCTCGGTGAGCCCGTGCGCCTGAAGATCGTTGGCAATCGGTAGATAGCCATCCTGCAGAACACTACCACAGCCGATCACGCCGATGCGAACGGGAGAGGGCATGAGATACGCTCCTTATGATGGTATATCTATCATCTACCTGACAGTGTCAGGGCGCTTTCGACGTCGTGTACCATCACGTATCATGCGGATGTGGAGCACTCTGTGGCGGCGAAACATCTGGCCAGGGTGGCCGCTGTTGCAGCCAGTTGTCGGCTTGTACTAACGCAGAGCGCTCCAGTGAGTCGAGCTGACCCTTGAAGTGCATTAGCTCATTGCGTACTTCGCGCACGCGCTGCATCAGGTGCAAGAAGATGACCCGCGGCCCTAACACTGCATCGAAACACGGCCAGTTATCATTGTCGGCAATCAACAGGAGCCGATCACCAAAGCTCAGCTTGTGAGGGTTGCGCATGGCATAGCTTGGGTTCTCCGGATCAGGGCCGAATGTGGCGATGGCAGCGACATTGAGCAAATCTTCGTTAGGATAGGCGTGCGACACATGCTCACGGAGGGCGAGTTCAATCCGTTCGACCAGGATGATGCCTTCGAAGAGCGTTCGGAAAAAATGAGTCACATCCTTGCCAGTGAGGATGCCAAGCGGCCGATGCTCGCGTGTTACGACCGCCGCCGCTATACCGGGCGATGTGAGCAAATCGACGGCCCGGAACAAATTGTCTGCTTCGGATAGCTCAGCGGCCGAGTCCATGACATGATGAATCGGCAGATCAAGCAGCGGCGCATCGCCCTTGGTGAAGTAATACAGGCTAAGAATCGTCGGCTGGTTGATCATTCCAATCAAATTGCCCATTGGATCAATGACTGGCACTTGCGCATAGCGGTGCTCGACCATTAGGCGCAGGACAGCGCTGATAGTCGTACCTTCCTCGACACACATTGGAGGTTTGCGCTGGGCGAGGATGTCGGTCAAGGGATGTAGTGTGACATTCGGCATCAGTAGGGATGCGGATTTCTTTCGTGCTGGCAGTGGGACCGCACGGCGGTTCGCCAGCCAAAGCGCAGCCTGACGCAGCGTATCCAGCTCGAGCGCATCTGGTCGCCCCTGAAAATGGGCAATCTCGTTGCGCACCAAGCGTACGCGCTC
>JANLSE010000649.1:0-3794 GCA_031362265.1 Roseiflexaceae bacterium | reverse complement strand
CTGGCATGATCACCCACTCTTTCGCAACCTGATTGCTAAGCGGATTCAAGCCGCACTGGCAACCTTCCCAGCAGAAGTGCGCGATCAGGTGCTGGTTCTGTTTAGTGCGCATAGTTTGCCAGCAAAAATAATCGATCAGGGCGATCCGTATGTTCAGCAACTCACCGAGAGCGCTGCTGGTATTGCCGCTATGGTTGGTTTGCGCGAGCATCGCTTCTGTTTTCAGAGCGCTGCGCCAACTCACGAGCCCTGGCTTGGGCCAGATATTGTCGAATATCTTGAACAGCTCCACAATGAGGGGCATCGTGCGATTCTGAGTGTTCCGTTTGGGTTTGTTGCCGATCATCTCGAAGTGCTATGGGATATCGATACCGAGGCACAGGCCAAAGCCGATGAGCTTGGTATTATTCTACGCCGCATCCGCATGCCAAATGCTGATCCTGAGTTTGTTGAGGTGATCCGGTCGGTAGCGCTAAGTGTCATGATCGTTGGTCGCTAAAGGAACCGTGATGAATGAATTACAACCCGCTACGAGTGGATCTTCGGTTATTGATCATCCCTCAGTGGTTGTTATTGGCACACGTGCAAGTAAACTTGCCTTGGTGCAGACAAATCAGATCCGCGATGCATTGATCGCCGCTCATGCTGGTTTAGAAGTTCGCCTGGAGCATATCACCACTCGTGGCGATATTATTCTTGATCGGCCGCTTAATGCGATTGGCGATAAGGGTCTGTTCATTACAGAAATCGAAGATGCTATGCGGGCTGGGCGAGTGGATATCGCAGTGCATAGCGCCAAAGATCTGCCATCCGAACTCCCGTCGGACATGGTGTTGGCAGCACTCCTGCCGCGCGCTGATCCACGTGATGCGCTGATCTCACTGCATGGTGAATCGTTGCTGGAATTGCCCCGGGGGGCACGTGTTGGCACCAGTAGCCTCAGGCGTGCATGCCAGTTGCGCAATTTGCGCCCCGATCTATGGATCGAAGATTTGCGCGGGAACGTTGATACGCGGCTCCGCAAGTTACACGATGGTCAGTATGATGCGATCGTTTTGGCTGCTGCTGGATTAGAGCGGCTTGGCTTGCTCAATGAAATAAGTGAGTTTCTTGATCCCTCCGAAATCATGATCCCAGCCGTGGCGCAGGGGATTATTGGCGTAGAGGCGCGTGCTGCTGATCTGGCGACTCTGGCGCTGCTTGCGGTTCTGGATGACCCTCAGGCGCGTCTCGCTGCTACCGCTGAACGGGCATTTCTGGCACAGATTGGCGGTGGCTGCCAAGTTCCACTTGGGGCATATGCGGTCGTAGAGGGCACTTCGATTCGCTTAACTGGTATGATTGGTGGCCGTAGTGGACGCTTGCTACGCGGCATTCGCCATGGTTCAACCAGCGAACCAGTAGCGCTTGGCACAGCCCTCGCGGATACACTTCTCGCGGAGGGTGGCCGAGCATTGATGGAAGAGGTGTAATGGCCGGTGGAACGCAAAGCGCAAAAGTGCAAGAACGCAAGAGCTATAAGTAACGTTTGCCTGTCTTGCGCTCTGCACTCTGCGCTATCTGATCTCCTTGTCTCCTTGTTCCCTTGTCTTACGTTCTGCGCTCTGC
Organism: Roseiflexaceae bacterium; assembly: GCA_031362265.1. Lineage (GTDB taxonomy): Bacteria > Chloroflexota > Chloroflexia > Chloroflexales > Roseiflexaceae > JANLSE01. The sequence goes on along the minus strand of JANLSE010000649.1, from coordinate 2,186 downwards.
GCTGTGCATTGTGCACTGTGCGTTCTGCTCTTTGAGTGATGCTCATGTCGCTTCCACTTCACAATCGGCGTATCGCACTTACCCGAGCGGCGGAACAATCTGCTGGGTTGGCAGTGCGGCTAAGCGAATTGGGTGCGCTGCCTATTATCTGCCCGGCGGTTGGCTTTGCACTGCCGGATGATTACGTATCATTGGATCAGGCGTTGCAGCGCATCAGCGAGTACGATTGGCTCTTCTTCACAAGTGCCAATGCCGTGCGATTTACGTTGGAGCGTCTGCGGCAGCTACAAATCGACTCAACCCAACTGGAGCAGCTTGATCTTGCAGTGGTTGGCCCAGGTACTGCTCGCTGGCTAGCTGCATATGGCCTGAAAGCTAGGCTTATTGCAGAGGAATATTCAGCAGAAGGGTTGCTTGATGCGATTGAAGGTATTGAACAGGCACAAATCTTGTTGCCAGCTTCCGATATCGCCCGCACTGATCTTGCTGAAGGGTTGCGACTACGTGGCGCATATGTCGAACAGGTCGTAGCCTATCGCACAGTTGAGGGAGATGGTTGCGCCCTATTGGCGCCAATGATGCGATTGGGTAGTCTCGATGCAACCATCTTCTATAGCCCATCCGCGGTGCGCTATTTGTTGAAAGGGTTAGATCGCGTTGTCGGGCTGCCAGAAGCTATTCCGCTTACGAATCTTGGAGCAATTATTTGTATTGGACATACGACAGCCGCAGCAGTGCAACAGGCCGGATTGCCCGTTGCTGCGATTGCTGCTGAGGCCACCGATGATGCGGTGATCACGGCCCTATTGCAGCATCAGAACCAGCTAGGAGAGAATGCCTGATTTGCTCGCCCTCTAGCCTTGTCTCCTTGTCTCCTTGTCTTGCGTTCTGCATTCTGCGTTCTTGCGTTCTTGCGTTCTTGCGTTCTTGCGTTCTGCGCTCCATCGCTCAAGGAGGCTCCCATGCCACTGATCCAGCGCCCACGTCGGCTGCGGCAAACAGCCACATTACGAGGTATGGTGCGTGAAACACAGCTATCGGCGAATGACCTGATTGCGCCATTATTTGTTACAACCGGCCAGCGTGTATTGCGCCCAATCGGTTCAATGCCTGGCCATGCGCAACTATCGGTTGATATGCTCGCTAAGGAGATCGATCAGTTCAGCGAGTTACGCATCCCTGCTGTGTTGCTGTTTGGTATTCCTGCACAGAAGGATGCGATTGGCAGTGCGGGCTGGGATCCGGCTGGCCCAGTGCCACAGGCCATCCGCGCAATGAAGCGCCAAAACCCCGATCTGCTTGTGATCGCTGATGTATGCCTGTGTGAGTACACCGATCATGGTCATTGCGGTGTCTTATCCGCAGAGCCAGGTTCAGGCGATGTGTTGAATGACCCAACGCTTGAGTTACTTGCGCGTGCAGCCGTTGCCTATGCCGACGCTGGGGTGGATATTGTCGCTCCGAGTGCCATGATGGATGGACAAGTTGCTGCCATTCGTGCCGGGCTTGACACAGCTGGCCATAGTGACACCCCGATTCTGGCATATGCTGCCAAGTTCGCCTCAGCATTCTACGGCCCGTTTCGTGAGGCGGCCGAGAGCACCCCGCAATTTGGCGATCGGCGTGCGTACCAGATGGATCCTGCGAATGCGCGTGAAGCACTGCGCGAAGTGGCACTCGATGTTGCAGAAGGTGCCGATATGTTGATGGTTAAGCCAGCTGGGGCCTATCTTGATATCATCCAATCAGTGCGGCAACGCTACGAACTGCCGCTGGCGGCTTACCAGGTTAGCGGGGAATATGCCATGATTAAGGCTGCCGCTGCCAATGGCTGGATCGATGAGCGTCGTGCTGCGCTCGAAAGCCTCATCGCGATCAAACGCGCTGGAGCCGATATGATCATCAGTTATTACGCCAAGGATGCCGTTCGCTGGATGGCACAAGAATAAGCAATATTGGTAACGAGCATTCATCCAAGGAGCAACATATGCCAGGAACAGCACGATCACAAAGTTTGTATGAACAGGCCAAGCAACTCATTCCCGGTGGGGTGAACAGCCCTGTCCGTGCATTTCGCGGTGTTGGTGGGACGCCGCGCTTTATCGAACGGGGCGAGGGGCCATATCTGTTCGATGTAGATGGAAATCGTTTTATTGATTATGTGCTCTCTTGGGGGCCGCTGATTC
>JANLSE010000615.1:0-8721 GCA_031362265.1 Roseiflexaceae bacterium | reverse complement strand
CTGGCATTCACAAACGTGTTGCCATAGTTCGCATACGTGCCATATGATTCGTGGATATGGCCAAAGATATGCACTCGCGGTGCAAGCTGGCGCACTGCAGCAGCGAGGGTTGGGTCGCCCAAATGCTCACCTTTGGCATTGACATCGAGGATGCCAAGTGGTGCGCCATGTGTCAGCAGGATATCGACCCGTTCGGGAATCTGTGCCCAGCAATACCCCAGCGCATTCAGGCTGCGTGAAAAGGCCCATCCGCCGCCACCGGGTGTCCAGGGTGCGCCATACACGCTATACCCTGCAATCTGGTGCGCCTGATCACACAATCCAGTTGCTACAGAAAGACAATGGCACCAGCACTAAGCCGATGCCGCTCTCTGAAGCCTCATTCCCTAAAAGTAGTCGTCGCGGCATGTGCCATCATAGCGCCCGCTGCGCATACAGCAGCTTTTCAAAACGCCTCCCAGATCCACATGGGCAGAGGTCGTTGCGCCCGAGCTTCTCGCTCAGCTCCTTCTCGCCGTGGACGAAGCGCAGGCCACGTTTGACCTGCTGTTCGGATGGGAAGCCCTTGCGCCGTTTGCTCGTCGGCTCAAAAGGAGGACTGGTCGTCGTGGCTGTCGTGTGGATGCATGGCACACCTCCTGAATCATGCAGTTTCGGTTCACCGCACTATTCTAGCAGTGGTGTCTCAGGGTGCACATCAGCACAATGGGTGATTAGGGGCTTGGGTGAGAGCAATGTGTGTTGGATCTTCCTTTCAATGTGAGTCAACCCCTGCTATACTAAGCGCCGTATGTACTATCCGTGACTACTGTGTGAGCTAGTCGTGATCGAACCCCACCATGCCCTTCATACTCCTGATAGAGCGATTCCACTCGCTGCACGCTTGCTGCGAGCTGCGGCGCTCAATCGGGCTGCAGATATGCTCGCATTGGCCGGGTTGCGTCGGCGTTTGGCAAGTGACGCGCATACACTAGGGGTTGCACTTGCGTTACAGCGCATTGGATCGATTCGGAATCAAGCGCTCGCCACTTGGCTGAGGAAGGAGACTCGTGTGACCGATGCACCGGCTGATTTCCTCGTCGTTGCAGCTCGCGCGGCGACCATCTGCACCGATCTTGGTATCCCCTATCTGATTGGTGGTGGGGTTGCCTCAACCGTCCATGGTGAATTTCGCACAACGCGCGATATCGACCTCGTGATTTCGCTGCCGAAACGCGCTGATGTCCAACGACTCGCGCTCGCCCTCGAAGCTGAGTTCGCCCTGCATGTCCCTGATGTGGCTGATGCATATCGACAAACATCCGATGCTGCGCAGGATCGTGCGCAGCGTGGTAGTTTTTCTGCCTATGATCGCGTAACTGGCTATCGGCTTGATGTGCATGTAAGCGGGAACACACCATTTGATATGAGCCAGTTTGATCGGAGCATTCCCATCACCATCCCTGAAATTGGTGCTATGCTCATGATTGCGAGTGTCGAGGATACGATCCTCACCAAACTGGAGTGGTATGCGATCACCCCGAGCGACCGCCAATGGGATGATGTGCAAACCATCGTGCGCGTTCAGGATGCTGCGCTTGATCTATCCTATCTCGATCATTGGGCGATCCGGCTTGGCGTGGATGAGCTATGGAAGCAGGCGCAAACTTCGCAGATACCCCCACACCATCATCCAGGAACTCCCGCGCATGCAGCAACCGACGCACAGCAAATGAAACTGGATCTTGGTGAGTAGTGTTGCTATGTTGTTTTCACGGGGGTTCCTGGGTTGCGGGTTTGACCCGCATGACCGACGCCGGTGTCGCGTCCCAATCCTCGGCAGAAATGCCATCCGATGTTGGCAGCAGCTCATCCATCGTCGCAGTGTCCCCTCAATCGGCGTCGCTGGCAAATGTGAGAAAATACCCCTGAATGGATACCCTATTCGAACCACCTGTCATCATCAATTCTGCGCTGCATTCATACTTGACAATCATTACTGCAAGCTGCTACGATCTGCGTAATAGCACATCACAGCACAGGCGGTGGGACATGGCGGATACTCCAGAATTTGATCTGACGATTCAAGCCCTGACGCAGGGTTACACGGTCAGTCTGCGGGCAACTGCTGAGGTCGATCTGCCACCACAAGCAATTGCTTTCCAGTTTCCTGCACTACCGCACTATGGTGAGATTGCGCGGTTTGTGGCCGCTGCCCGTGAGGCGCGATTAAGTGGTGCTACCGAAGTACGGGATGCCCAGCAGGTGGGTGGCCTACTCTTTCAGGCGATTTTCCCACCTGAGGTGTTAGCTCGCTTTCGGGCGGCACGCGAAGCCATACCAACCCAAGGGCGACTCTCCATCCGTTTGCGGCTCCCGGCGACTTTGAGTGCTATTCCCTGGGAACTGCTCTATGATGCTACAAATGATCAATTCCTGGCACTTGCCGATGATTTGGCCTTGGTGCGCTGCCCAGAATTGGCAACACCTCTGCGTCCATTACAGCTTGATGGGCCACTTCAGGTAGTTGTTGTGCTGGCCAGCCCACGCGGTGTGCGGCCAATTGATCTCGACCGTGAACTGGAGCGGGTACAAGCTGCGCTACGCCGACCGCTTGCCACTGGCCAGGTTGCTCTGGATGTCATTCGTGGCCCGGGCACCTACGACCAATTACGTGATCGCTTAGATAGTCCGGTGCATGTGCTGCATGTCCTGTGCCATGGCGATCTGGATGAGGAGCGCGGTGAAGGCGTCTTGCTATTTGAAGATATCGGGGGCGACAAAGAGACGATTGGCTCGGCGCAGTTGCGCTTGCTGATCGAGAAACAACGTGGACAGACACGGCTGGTCGTGTTGAATAGCTGCCTGGGTGCTGTCTCCGGTGGTAATAACCCATTTGGGAGCGTGGGTGCGGCGCTGATGCAGGGCGGTGTTCCAGCGGTACTCGCGATGCAGTTTGAATTTCCGGCTGAGAGCGCCAATGAACTAGCGCGTATTCTGTATGCCGATCTCGTGAAGGGTCGTCCGATTGGCGTGGCGCTCACTGAGGCACGGCGTCACTTGTATGGTATCGATACCTACCGGCTCGACTGGGCCATTCCCGTGCTGTTTCTGCGTGGCAATGATGGAGCCTTATTCAGCCGAGCCGGTGCTATCGCGAAGTCAAAACCAGCACCGCACCTGCAACCACCAATAGAACCAGCGCGCGTTACTGCGCCATCACCTCTGAGCGCAACTGAGTTACGGAGCCTCAGCCAGCGTGCGACTGGAGCTTACTATGGGAGGCGTTGGGCGGATGCCGAACTACTCCTTACCCAATTGGCAGCGGCTGATCCAACTGATACCGAGACAGACGAGCGGTTGCGAACGGTGATCTTGTATCGCGATGTGGCAGCATTCCGCGAATCCGGCGATTGGGAAGCGGTGCTAGGGGCGCTTGATGCACTGGCACGCGAGCAGCCAAGCTTTGGCGACCCAGATCGGCATCGTGTCTGGGCTGAGGCTCGTCAGCAGCGCGATGATGCCTACCAAAGAGCGCTTGCAGCCTGCGACACGCAAGATTGGGCCGCGGTGCAAGCAGTGCTTGGGCCGTTTGCAGCCGAGCAACCCGATGATGTGGATATTGTAGCGCTTCTGCAACGCGCACGGGAGGAACTGGCTGAACAAGAACGCCAGGCGCGGGAAGCGCCAGCGCGGAAGCGTGCTGAGGAAGAGCGCCAACGCAAAGCGGCTAGGGTTGCCGCACAACAGCAGGCTGAAGAGGAACAGCAGCGCAAAGCGGCTGAAGTTGCTGCACAGCAAAAGGCGGAAAAGGAGAACCAGCGCAAAGCGACTAAAGGCGCTGAAGTTTTGGAAAATGCACCTATTATTCAGATTGATAGTTCTATTGATGAACTAGCGGCACAGTACAATGCCTTGTATGGTTTTTTACTGAATAAAGATTGGCAAAATGCTGATAACGAGTCTATTAGAATCATACGAGATGCCTCTGGGCATGAACTTATTGACAGTCAGGCCAAAGCGCAATTAATACCTGACCAGGTACTTCGAGACCTGAATCAGTTATGGGTCGCTATGGGTGATGGTAAACTGAGACGACGCGCCTGGGTATTCAGCGCAAAAGGGGTAACTACCTATGTAGCATGGCATAGCTTTGACACTTGGCTATCGAAGCGCTTCGATGAACTTGGTTTGGCGTAGCATAGACATTAACTAATCGAAGAGCGTTTGACTATTCGTCCTGCGCCGCTGCTAACAACAGCGGCGCTGCGATTCGCGTCGGACGAAGCGCCATCACTATTCTGTTCTTGTATGTAACACCTCAGTAATTAGCTCGCCGATCATCGGGCGTAGCATAATGCTGGTCGCGGATGTGCGAAACCAGCAACAGTGACATCGGTATCTCCAAGCCAGATTTCTTCAGTGCCAAGACGCGTCGTAATTCTGTGGGATTCAAGCAGCTCGATCAGGAAATGATTGATGTTCACAGATTCCATTGTTATGATGGGCTGTGGCGCGGCTGAACGCTAGGTCGTTGGGCAGCAAATGAAACGCACTGCTCGTAACCATCGAAGTACCGCACTATCTGCTATACTCAGGCAAGTGGGGAGATACTGCGGTTGCGGTCAATCCAGGGGATGCAGCACTCGACCAAGCGGAACGCTTCCCTCTTTGCCAGCCGGATCCACTGATGGTGCTCTTTCACAATGCTGGACTAACCTCACTCGCAGTTCGAGCGATTGAAATCCCAACCATCTTCCGAGATTTCGATGATTATTGGCTCCCTTTTCTCGGTAAGCAGGGCGCGGCACCGACCTATCTTGCCACACTCGACACGGAGAAGCGTGATCATATCCGAGTGGTTGCAGTCGCGGCTGCCTCAATCTGCTGATGGATCAATCGCTCTATCGGCGAAAGCATGGGCAATACAGGGAACCGTGTGAGCGCCGTGCTGTCTACCACGCTCCTGGCTTCGGTGCTGCGCAGCCACACTGGGAACAACGTCTCCCAGTTGCGTATAAGATGCGTGTTCGTTACTCATCAAGTATGTGGAGGTATAGAGATGCAGCTTGAGTACATTTGCGACATGGAATTGGTCTACCGCCAGGAGTCGCTCTACGCGGACAAATTTCTGCTCGTGCGCCCCTATGGTGGCGAGGAAGGCACCGGGTATGGAGAAGGTGATGGAAGCGTGACCGGTTCCCGGATTCAGGGGTCGTTACGCTGGGTGAACCACCCGCATCGCCGGAGTGATGGCACCATGATACCGGACGTACATGGGGTCATTGTGACGCACGATAACGCGCTGATCATGTTTACGCTCCAGGGTCGGACGGTCTTCGAGCAGGCGCACGGCAAACAATTGCTCAGTGTTCTCTTTGAAGCGGAAGCAGAATCATATCGCTGGCTCAACGCAACGTTCTGTATCCTGGAGGGGCTGATTGATGGCGAACGGCTGCAGATGCGTGCACGAGTCTATGCGTGCCGGAGTGATCTCGTCTAAAGGGTTACAATAAACGCTTTCTGACTTGGAAATATGTTCTTTGTTTGGTTGCACCCGCCACCCGATTACATTACAATGAGCCAGGCAACAATCAACCTTTCATTTGCTGCTTACACCATTTGCCACAGTCAATCGCCATACGCCAACAGTACGTCTGGCTCAATTTAAGGAAAAGACGCATGTCAAAACTCACCGTGAAGGATCTATTGGCGCTTAAAGGAAAACGACAATTGACCGAAGTCTATGTGCGTACTGCAAAAGAGGCCAGCGCGTGTGAAGCTGCTGGCATCGACATGCTCGTTACCTCTGAGCAAAGCAACTGCGCAGAGATCCGTGCGGCGGCACCGAATACCTTTCTGACGATCGGGTTGGTCTATGGTGATTATACGAGCACAGCCGAGGTGTTGCGGGGTGGATTTCAAGCCTTGCGGAAGGGTGCGGATGCGGTCTACTGCGGCTCTAGCCTTGAATTTGTAAGGGCAATGGCCAATGAGGGGATCCCGGTGGTCGGCCATGTGGGATTTGTACCCTACAAGAGCACTTGGTTTGGTGGCTTCAAGGCGGTAGGTAAGACGGCGGAGGAAGCGCTGCAAGTCTATCAAAGAACGCTGGCCTACCAGGAAGCCGGTGCGATTGCCGTTGAGATCGAAATCGTTCCGTATAAAGTTGCCACTGAAATCTCCCGACGCGTCAACATGCTGGTAATCGGTATGGGTAGTGGCACTGGCTGCGATGCTCAATATCTCTTTTCTACCGACGTCCTGGGCGACAATGAAGGACACATCCCGCGCCATGCCAAGGTCTATCGCGACTTCAAAGCAGAATACGCACGACTCTATGCAGAATCAATTGCTGCCTTTCGTGAGTTTAAAAGCGATGTCGATAGTGGGATATATCCGACTCCTAATCAGTTGATTGAGATCAAGGATGAGGAGTACGAGAAGTTTTTACAGCGCGTGGATGTTTAGGCTTCAGGGATTCCGGCAATCCACTACATCGAGATTGTATCTTCGGATGGCCGCGGCTGACGTATTCGCTCCTGGTAGTCGTGAGAAAATCAGCAGCTAGAGCAACGACGCCAGCGAGCGTAGTGCCGCTGTACTCTGTGGAAGGCCAAGATTGCTGAGGGTATTGAGCAATGAGTCTGCGCTTATCGGTGGATTCTTGAGCGCCTGTCGCTGTTTTTGTATCGCAGCACATACCGCAGCTCTATTCAGATCAATGAGGTGCCTGATGAAGTCATCAGGGTGCTGCGCCTGAATCCGATAGGGCTTGAGTATCTCTACTGGAAAATCTCGGATATTAAACGTCACAATCACATCTGCGCGTCCCACAATGGCAGCTGCAACCACATGCCGATCATTGGGATCTGGTAGGCCTACAATTGCTGGAATGAGCGACTGATATCCATCAATAAGGGCATCACGAATATGGCTATCCATCAAGTCCCGGATTCGATCCACCTGCGCTTGTGTGATATCTGGGCGATTGGCGATGAGGTTGCGCATCCATTCATCATGGATATCATTTGACCATTGTGCGCGAAATAAGCCTGTCATTGCGAGACGCATGAGCAAATCTCGAAGTGGCGCAGGGTAGAGCACATTGGCATCATACAGCGCCGTGAATGCGTAGTGTGACGCCATTAGTACCCCAGATTGAGCCGCTGACTGAGTTCTGCCAACTCATCGAGGCTCTCTTCGCGAGCGGTATCAGTGTGATCTCGGTAAGTGAGAACATCGCTAAGTAGCACGCGCCGATGAGTGCCAACCTTGCGAAATGGAATCGCTCCCTGCTCAAGTAGTTGCACAAGGAACGGGCGTGAAACCAGCAACAGATCGGCAGCCTGCTGCGTTGTAAGCTCTGCATAAAGCGGCAGCAACGTGACCGCCTTGCCTTCTGCCATCTGGACTAGAATGTCGAGCAGCAGACGAGCGGCTTGTGCTGGCAATGTTACAACCGTCTCCAGATCCTGCTGTTGCTCATCAAGCATACGCAGTTGCAATGGGCGATCCTCCCGAAGACGAGTCGAGAGAATGCGACTCGAAATCTTCGCCTCCTCAGTTTCGGCCTCTGAAGGTACGAGATATTCAATGGAAGACTCACGTGTGAAGCTCATAAGAACACCTCCTATTCAAAATTATAGCACATATTCGAAATAAACGAAAGACACTCTGCATATTCTGGACTATGCTAACATGGAGATACCCTGAATTGCAACTCTGAATCAGGCGGACTAGTTGTTTCCCTGTTGTTGTGTCGAGTACAATTGATGATGAATTGATTTGCCAGCGTTCATCGCCTACGTCGACTGAAAGGAAATATGGCAATGCCGGATATCAAAGTGAATGACCAGCAACTTGATGAGCAACTCTCGCGATTGGAACAGGCACGTCCCTGGAGTCCACGCGTGATATCCAAACTTGAGACATTTATTCGTTCTGCTCCAGATTTTGATTTGTTCCGGGTCAATCCGATGCAATATGCAGTCGAACGTAGTATGACCGAAGCCGAGTCGCTCGATCTCTTCTTGTATGCGACCAAAGGTGGGTTATTTGAGATGGATTGGCATATCGTGTGCCCACACTGTGGTTATATTATCGATAGCTTGCACACCCTAAGCCAGATCCGTACCCATTATATGTGCCCAATCTGTGCGGCTGAACGCGATTATGCGCTGGACGATTATATCCAGATCGCTTTTTCGATTTCACCGCAGGTACGTGACATTCCATACCATCACCCAGAATCGCTGAGTATAGAAGACCTCTACTTCAATTACCGCCTGAGTAAAGATGTGATCTGTCCGGTGCCAACAATTCCCTCGTGGCGTGATGCAGTTATGCACATCACCAAATATTTACGTTATGTGCAACCCGGCGAGAAAGTGACAGCTGAGTTTGAACTGCCGCCAGGCGTTTTGCGCGCTACCGATGGTCGTACTTGCCTTCAACTGTCAATGACCCATAAACAGAATGAGCAGGCAAGCTGGATCCCGATCCGGCTGGTGAATGGCAAATTCCAATCGGATGATCCAGAGATGCAGCCGCGCAGCCTCATCCGTCAGAGCGCTGATAATCAGCCGGTGCAATTTCGCTTTGATCTGGAGCGCGAACTGCCCAGCGGCAAATTGGTGATCGAATTGGAGAATAGGCAGGATCACCGTAGCGCATTGTTCATGTATAACCCTGGCGAAATGCCGCTGCCTGTGCTCGCCTTGAGGCCGAGTTTGAGCGGTA
>JANLSE010000596.1:0-21096 GCA_031362265.1 Roseiflexaceae bacterium | reverse complement strand
TTAGATCGAGCAAGAATGCGTCAAGCTAATAGAATTTTTGACAGTCGAGGTGGAGCGCTGGAGCGCTGGAGCGCTGGAGCGCTGGAGCGCTGAAGCAATGAAGCAATGAAGCAATGAAGCAATGGAGCGTTGAAGCCGGGTGCCCTCTAGGCGCAGCATTGTGGACTTTTGTTCTCTTGTTCTTGGTTCTTTGCTTTGTAGAAAGCGCCGAAAGAACGAACGCAAAGACGCAAAGGCGCAAAGGGCTTGGTAGGTTCTCTGGTTTTTGTTCTCTTGTTCAGGTTCCTTTGTCCCTTTGTTCTCTTGTTCTGTAGTTCTGCGGTTCTGCGGTTCTGCGGTTCTGCGGTTCTTGGTTCTTTCAGGTGATATATGTTCAATACAGTTCTTATCGCGAATCGTGGCGAAATTGCTCTGCGGGTGATGCGTGCTTGCAAGGAACTGGGCTTGCGTACTGTGGCGGTGTATAGTGAGGCAGATCGCGATGCCGAGCATGTACGTTATGCTGATGCGGCCTATTTGCTTGGAGCTGCTGCTGCTGCCGAGAGCTACTTGAATATTCCCAAGCTCATTGCGATTGCCCATGAAGCAGGCGCAGGTGCCATCCACCCTGGCTACGGGTTTCTGGCTGAGAATGCAGCCTTTGCACACGCATGCGCCGAGGCTGGGTTGGTCTTTATTGGGCCGCCTGCTGGTGCGATGGAACGGATGGGTGGCAAGACAGCCGCGCGGCGTGAGGCACAGGCAGCTGGGGTTCCAGTTGTTCCTGGCACACTTCATGCGGTCAATTCGCCAGCCGAAGTGCTAGAACTGGGCCGCGAATATGGCTTTCCGATTGCCATTAAGGCGGTGGGTGGTGGTGGTGGCCGTGGTTTTCGAGTAGTACTGAGTGCAAATGAGGTGACGCACGCCTTCGAAAGCGCGCGCCGTGAGGCTGAGGTTGGCTTTGGTAACCCTGAGGTCTATGTCGAAAAATACCTGACCGATCCACGCCATATTGAGATCCAGGTATTAGCCGATGCGCATGGCAATGTCATTCATCTGGGTGAGCGTGAGTGCTCGATCCAGCGCCGCCATCAGAAACTGATTGAGGAATGTCCATCGCCCGCCATTTCCGCAGAACTACGCGCCGAGATGGGTACAGCAGCGGTTGCACTAGCCCGCTCGGTGGGGTATATCAGTGCTGGCACGCTCGAATTTATGCTGCAGGATGGGCGCTACTATTTCCTGGAGATGAATACACGCATCCAAGTTGAGCATACCGTTACCGAGATGGTTACGGGTGTCGATCTGGTGCAGGCCCAAATACGGATTGCACAGGGCGAGCCACTCTGGTTCACACAAACAGATGTGGTGTGGCGTGGCCATGCAATTGAGTGCCGGATTAATGCCGAAGATCCAGGCGCTAACTTTCGCCCGGCATTGGGATTGTTAGAAGAATATGCTGAGCCAAGCGGTTATGGAGTACGTGTTGATAGTGGTGTACGGGCTGGTTGGGCTATTCCACAGCATTATGATTCGCTGATTGCGAAACTAATCACCTGGGGCGCTACCCGTAATGAGGCGCGGATGCGGATGTTACGTGCGCTAGCAGATTATCGTATTCAGGGGCCAATTACGACAATCGCGTTTCACCGAATGGCGCTTGCCCACGAAGCATTTCAGCATGGCGAAACAAGTGTGAACTTTATCCCGCGCTACATGGCCGAGCAACTTGCACTGCTTGGGGCTGGCACCCCAGTTGGCGCTGTGGTCGATGCAAATGGCACACCGCGTGATCTGACGATTGAGGTCAATGGGCGGCGCTTCGCCGTACGGGTTTTTGGCGCTGAGAATGGGGATACACTTGCACCAGCGGCCAAAAGCCGTGCTACTGCTTCGCGCCCTGCTGCTCGTCGTGCCGCCGTTCCTTCTGCCGATGGGGTCTTTAGTGTGTTGCAGGGTACACTTTCGGCAATTATGGCCGAGCCAGGCCAGACAGTCAACGCTGGGCAGGTATTGTTTGTTGTCGAGGCCATGAAGATGGAGAATGAGGTAAGTGCGCCACATGCTGGCCAGATTGGCGAGATCCGTGTCACGAAGGGCCAGAGTGTTGAGCCAGGGATGCTCTTGGCGACATTTGCGCGCGGGGATGCATAATCCAGGATGGATCTCTTCCTCTGGCACGCGCCGCCCGTACTCACCACCCGCCATCGATAATCAGCCCTTCCAAGATTGCTACACTTTCTGCGAGGCGCTCAGGTACAATACGTTCGCGATTATCTGTTGGCCGGTGTAGGCCACTACCACCATATTGTTTGTCGTACGAACCGAAAACACAGGTGCGTATGCCAGCCTTGATAAACGCATACCCATCGCTGTTGATCCCGCCCACCAAAGCGGCGTGTTGCCCTGTGACGCGCTGGACAATTGTGGACATATAGGTGTTGAGCTGGGCATCGGTTGGCGCGCTCGTCAGCACATTCCCTTCACTCTGCCAAAGCACATACGGCCCATCCTGGCCGAGTAGCTCCAAGTTGACTGCCGTTGCTGGTAATGGCCAACTGCGGCTACGTAGGAATGCATGTGACCCCTGCATGCTGACCTCTTCACCAGCAAACCATGCGAGTGTGATTCGAGTGCCAGCGTGCGCAATGTTGCCCTGTGCCAGACGTTCGGCGAGACCAAGCAGAATGACACAGGCTGCACCATTATCTACAGCCCCTTCGCTTGGGGTGATCCAGCGCCCTGGGATCAGATTCAACCCGACAGCGCCAACCACCCAGACGACAGGGAGTGTCAGAAGAATGCTCACGACTTGGATCGCAATCGCACCAGTTGATCCAGGCGTAAATAGCATGCGATCCAGAAAACCAAGCAGCAGAATAATGATCGCAAGCACGATACAGCGCGTCAGGTGACCAAAGAATGTGCCAGCAATTGTGTGATCGAATAACTCGGTCTTGCTATCATAGTGGGTTGCAATCACCAACTCACGCTGATACTGTTCTGGCTCAAAGGTCACCAACAGATTTTCGCCAGTGCTGCTGATCGGCCAGACAACCAACGGCCATGCGAATACAACATTGGCAATGACGAGTGCCATTCCAAGGGCAACAAACGTCAACGCTGGCCATGGCAAACGAAGAACCACAGTTGCTGCCAGTAGGAGAACGGCGAGTAGGAGCCAGGTTCCAATCAGTTCATTTGAATATGGGAAGAGCCGGAAGTGCTGAGTCTGATAGCGGATTCCACGCTGATCCAACCAGCTACGTAATGCCATCAGCGTTGCACGCTCACCTGCACTTGCGGATGGGCGCGGCTGGGAGAAGATCTGCATGAGGCTGGAATAATCGATCATCAGGAGTCCTTAGTGTAGAGCGATGGAGCGCAGAGCGCAGAACGCAAAGCGCTGAACGAACGCAAAACGCAAAGGCGCAAAGATGCAAAGGCACAAAGGCGCAAAGGGCTTGCTTGTTCTCGTGTTCTTGGTTCTCTTGTTCTTAGTAGGCGAACACAAGGTTCGCCCGTACGACGGTTCTTGGTTCTTGGTTCTTGTTCCTTTGTTCTTTGTTCTCTTGTTCGGTTCTGCGGTTCTGCGGTTCTGCAGTTCTCGTCTACGCAAACATACCTGGCGATCCACCGGTATGCAGAAAGATCAGCGGTGTTTCACGGCCTAGCTCGCCACGCTCGGCGAGATCGAGCATGCCCGCGAAGGCTTTGCCTGTGTAAATCGGATCGAGCACTACGCCTTCCATATGTGCTAGCCGGGCAATTGCCGTATTGCCAGCATGGCTTGGGATCGCATACCCTTCGCCAACATAGCGCTTCTCGATCAGTGGTACGTCGGAGGCGATAAACTGTTTTGGCGTGGCCAAATGCTGGCAGATCTGGCTGGCGACCTGGGCAATCGATGCTGGGAAGGTTTTCCAGAGCTTGCCAACATCGATTCCAAGTGGCGTGAGTTGTGGCGCTGCCAATGCCAGGCCAGCCATTAAGCCGGCTAGTGTTCCGCCAGTACCGGCTGCACATATGATTCGAGCTTCGTTGAGCCCGAGGGCGTGTGTTTGTGCAGCAAGCTCATGTGCGCAGCGCACATACCCAAGACAACCAAGCCAGTTGTGCCCACCAACCGGGATGAAATAATGTTTTCCAACAAACAGGCGCGCCAGCAGCCGCACCAGGCGATTGGATTGTTCAATCGTCATGCCGCCACTGCCGCCAAATGGAACAAAGTAGCACTTGGCACCAAGGAGCGCTACTAATTGGAGATTGCCAGTCATTCGCTTTGGCCGACGCTCAAAATAGAACACGTGCGGCTCAAATCCATGGATCCGCGCGGCAGCTGCTGTCATACGTGCATGATTCGATTGTAAGCCACCAAATGTCACAACCCGATGCATCCCGCTGCGCTGTGCATCGGCAAGCAAATATTCCAACTTGCGGGCTTTATTGCCACCGAGTGCTGGCCCAATCTGATCATCGCGCTTCAAATACACCGGCCTACGCAAGGCTTTACTCATACGTGGTAGGTGCTCCAGTGGTGTCGGATAGTGCCCAAGTTCTATGCGCGGGAAACGGTTGATCATGTGTGAACCTATGTGATGGAACGCAAGAGCGCAAGAACGCAGGAGCGCAAGAACGCAGGAGCGCAGGAGCACGAAATGTCACCTTGCCTTCTTGTCTCCGTTCGGCTGAGCGTTCAACTGAGCTCACCTTGTCACCTTGCCTTCTTGCCTCTTGGTTATGCGCTATGCTTTATGCGTTATGCGCTAGCCAAATGGCGTGCTAGGCGTTTCCCGAGTGCGATAATAGTAATAACGGTTGGGCGAGCAAGTGCTTCGGGGAAGACACTCGCATCGCAGATATAGAGGCCTATGAGCTCGGTTTGTAGGTTAGTATCGACGAGCGTGCCAATACGGGCTGTACTCCCCGGATGGGTTCCGCGAAGCGATGAAGTGATCAAACTAGAAGATTTCACACCTACATCGGTTAGCAATTGGCGTGCGATGTTTTCCGCATGTGCGAGCCGCTCACAGTCGGCTGGTGTGGCCGTTTTGCTGATGTGATCGGGAGTGATGGCTCCGGAGACCTCATCCTTGATTTTGATCATGATGCCCATCACGCGCCGCCAATCTGGCCAGGTGCGGAGGTTTGCTAGGTTTCCTGGTGCGATAGCAATTGGATACATCAGCCATGGGTCAATTAGTGTGCTGAGCATATACCCCGCCTCTGGGTTATGCCATGCCCAGGTCATGGGTGGATCTGCGGCAACCCCGCTCTGTGGTGTAACCCCATACACAAGCATGGTTGTATCGACAGTGAGCCCTACGCCAGCAGCGGTTATGCCAGAAGCTTGGAGGATGCGTGGCGTGCCAACTCCACCGGCAGCAAGCACTACAGTATTGGCATAAATCGTTTGTTCCTTGCCATGAATACGTGCTGTGACGCCAATCGCGCGCTGCCGATCGCGAAGGATGCGTGTAACATGGGCATGGGTGATGAGTGCCGCCCCACAGGCTACAGCCTGATCAATATAGGAAGCTGCGTTCCATTTGGCACCACAGCGGCAGCCAAGCATACAGTTTGGCGAACAAGAACCCTGCTGTATGGTTTGTGTAGCCATAAGCTTTGGCTGCGGTTTCCATGAGTAGCCACGGGCTTGGGCTGCCTCAGCAATCGTAGTTGAGGCTACACCACGTAACTCGGCGGCCAGTTCAGCCACGCCAAGCTCGCTCCAAGTCTCGGCAACCTCAGGGTCTAGATCAACTAAATAACGATCTTTCAACCAGGTTGGGGGTGGTGCAGCGCAGCCACAATACATACTGGTAGCTCCACCCAGCATGAGTGGGCGCACGATTTGCATGCCCTCGTCGCTATAGAGTAATCCGCCACGTTCGGTATAACGCAGTGCCCCGCGATACGTTCCATAATATCGGCGTCCGCGATGATCGCCGCCTCGTTCAAGGATGAGCACCCGCCGACCAGCTTGTGCCAGCGCTCGTGCAACTGACGCGCCACCCGGCCCGGAGCCAACAACCACAACATCGGCTTGGATGGGATTGGGCATGTGGTAGCGCTCCGTGAAATTCAATATGTTCCTGCTTGTGGTTCGTATGTATAGTACGCGAATGGTTGGATGATTGTGCTATTTCCAACGATGGTGCATTCGTGGAGAGTTTGGCGTAGCTGGCCAGGGGGTGCGCTAGAATGTAAGCCTTCTGCGCCTGAGTGCAATACTCTGGAGCAGCCCAATTGCTGCTAGGGCCGTTAGCGAGAAGCTACCGCCATACGAGATAAATGGTAGTGGGATACCAGTGACTGGCATGACGCTCATGTTCATGCCAACATTGATCAGGATGTGGCAGAGAAACATCGCCCCAATCCCTGCCGCGATCAGTTTACCAAATGTGTCGCGTGCACTACTTGCGACGGTAAACGCCTGCCAGATAAGCACTGTCAAGAAGATCAGCAATACAGCTGCGCCAACAAAACCAAGCTCTTCGGCTGTCATTGCAAAGATAAAATCGGTATAGCGCACTGGTAGATAATTACCCTGACTGACAAGCCCAAGTGTCCAGCCACGCCCAGTCATACCTCCAGAACTGACCGCATTGAGTGATTGGATGACATTCCAGGCACCATAGCGCAGATCTGGATCATATTTGAGTGGGTCGAGAAACACTAGCAATCGTAGGCGTTGATAATCTTCGAGTATATAGACCCAACCAAAGTAGGCGATTGGTGCGGCGGCCAGCAGAATGCAGAGGAGTTGCCACCAACGCATACCTGAAACCCAGGCCATGGTGATCCAGATTGTTGAAAAGACCATTGCCGTGCCAAAATCTGGTTGCACAAAGACCATGCCAATTGGCAAACCCGCTAGGAGTAAGGCACCCAACTGAACACGAGTTGCACCGCGGTAGTCATCGAAGCGTTCCCAATAGGCGGCTAATGCAACGATAATCAGGATTTTGGCGGGCTCTGAGGGTTGAAGTGTGCGTAAACCAAGATCAAGCCAGCTTTGTGCACCAGATCTAATGCGACCAGCCACCAATACCACTCCAAGGATTGCCACTGTTGCAAGATAGATTGGCATCGAAAAGGATTGAAATTCATGATAGTCGATCACCGTGAATAGGAGCATGGCGGTTGCGCCGATCAGCAGGTTGACAATATGGCGCGCGAAATACCCCGTCAACTCTGGGTCGCGGAGGGTTGCACTATAAACCATTGCCAAGCTGAAGCCAGTTAACACTAACACACAGCCAAGCAAGAAGAAATTGTAATCACGCCAGGATCGAATCATGAGCGAGGTTTCCTAAACTTCAGAACGCCAAGCGAGTAAGCTGCCATGCGTTTATTCAGCACCTGATTATACCACTAGGCGAGCCCGCACAAACATGCTATAATGACACATGTGTTTGCATGTGGAGGTGAAGCATGGCACTTGTGCAAATCGAGCCGGATATTCAGCAGAAACTCAACATTCTCAGTGAAGAAGCGACTGATGATCTGACGATCGTGCCGAGCACGCAAAGCATCCAACAGGGCGTGCAACATGCCACCGGGTTTGTGTATGAGGCGAAAAAAGAGGGTGGGGGTACTATCCCATTATTCAAAGTGTTGCAAACAAATGCATGTAGATATGCCTGACCCCAGTACTTCACTATTGCTTTACCTTTGTGCGCGTAGCAACTCTTCTACAGCTGTGCAACAGTACGGTGCGGCCACAGCTGAACAGGAAGCCTTAATAAAGCCTCGGCTCATGAGTCCTCAGTGTGCGCTGTACTAGCTGCTCGCTTGGCCGCAACCATGCGTATCAGCCTGGTGGCTTGCCGATCCCAATCAGATATTGCGATAGCGTCTTCGAAGTGCTTGATTTGAGCGTTGAACCAAGTCGACCGGAGCTTTGCCGGATCGAGGTCGATCGGCCTGCGTGCTGGTGTGTCTTCGTCTGATGCATATGTTTCGACGACAACAATTCCTTTGGGTCTTAACGCCGCGATAATGCACGCGGCTGTGTCCGGTTGTGCCAAAGGTACGGGTGTATAGGTCATCACGATGAGATCCCACTGGTTCGTGCCGTAGTCAAGCTGCTGAATGCTCTGATGCCGTGTATGCAGTTTCACACCGGCTTCCTGGGCGTTGCGAGCAGCAATCTGCAGGCCCACCTCGGAGATATCAACGGCTGTGACATCCCACCCTGCTTTCGCCAGAAATACTGCATTGCGGCCTTGGCCGGCGCTGACATCGAGCGCCTTGCCTACTGTAATCCCTTCAACGGCCGCCAGCAGTAAGCTGTTGGGTGCAGTACGAAAGCCCGGTTCTGGGCTTGTATAGATGTTATTGAACATGATCTCCCAACCATCGGCACTCGTGCGCATGAAACGTCGGATTGTGTTGAGATACTGATCGACGCTGGATTCCTCCATCCCCTTAGCCATTAAGAACGCCTGGTACTGGCCGAAAAAGCGGCGAGGATCCTCGCTTGACATGGCTGTTGGCAGCCACACAAGCCAGTCGCGCCAGATCTCTGCGTCTGACAGCATTGCATTTCTCATCTTGGCTCCTCTCTCGGTATCGCAACTCGCTCCGTCGCAATCCACAGATCGGATGCCGGTCCTGGTGTCAGCGCCGGCTGGAGCGCCTGTGCAAAGCTGCAGGCCAGGATCGCCCCCGCGACCATCATGGAGCCGTGGAACAGGTAGTCGATCATAATCAGGCCGTTAAACTCCATGCCGTTGTGCTTATGCATATGGTCGTGTGGCCACCACGAGATCAGCAGCCAGGTCGTCGCGATAAAGCACACCCAGGTATGGATGCGTGATGCGCCAGTGATGCGCCGGATCAGCGGCAGTCCGTAGCTGATAAACGCCACGCCGAGCCCAAGCGATAGCGCGTCCAGGGCGGATAGGACGATAAGCAGCGGGATTTGGAGACCGGTGGGGGTGGCGCCGTGCGCGTTCATTGGCCAGATCATCGGGGCCATCACGAAGGCGGGCGCGGCTGTGGCCAACGTGATGAGCAAGACTTTGTGCCAGGTTCTCATTCCTCGTCCTTTGCATAGCTAAGCGGGATGCGCGTGCTGGAGGAGAGTCTAGCCTACACGCTTGCCCCTGTCATCGAGGAAACTACCTAGATAGACAGGCAAAGAGTACGTAGATTTCTGGAGGTATCTGGAGGAGGTACGGAGAGATTTATAGTAAGCAGCAGAAATGGTGATTATTTACAGGAATGCTCAATTGCTCTGTGTTAAGATCTGGCCAGTCCTTTTTCAACTGCCCAGGCGGCGATCTGTGTTCGCGCGGTAAAGTCCAGCTTCGTAAGGATATTGCCGACATGCGCTTCGGCGGTTCGTTCGCTGATCACCAGCAACTCGGCAATCTCCCGGCTGGTTTTGCCCTGCGCAATCAGCGTTGCCACCTCGCATTCGCGAGCCGTTAACCCATCAAACGCTCGCTTGGCAGCCTCACCTGGGCGCAGCGGTCTCTCCTTGGGCAAGGATGCAAGCGCCGCACGTTCAAAATGGTCGCGCAGCGATGCCTCATCGATGGTCGCCGCAAGCTCCTCGATCAGCTGTCGCGCCGCAGCTCGTTCCTGCCGGGCTTCCTCGCCGCGTCTGAGTAGCCGGTAGGCTTGCCCCAGCGAACGATGGATCGTCCACAGGAGCGATCGGGCGTTGCGCTCCTGTGCTCCCTGGCGCGCCTCCGCCAGCGCAGCAACTGCCGCATCTGCTCGCGCGAGCGCCAGCAGGGCCTCGCCTTTCAATTTCAGCAGGTGCGGAATGGGCTGTGTAGGCTGACCGGGCGCCGAGCCAGGTGCCGAGGTCAACAAGTGCTCTGCAATCTGTAGCGCTTTGTCTGGCTCTCCTTGCGCCAGCAGAAGCTCTCCCTGGGCCAGAACGATCGTCCGCTCTGCGATATTCCGCGGGTGCTGTTCAGGTGGCATGACCACCCGAAGTGTAGCCTGGGCCGCAGCCAAGTCGCGGTTCAGGACAGATGCTCGTGCAAGGGTTGCCGCCAGGGTGGCGATCCAGAATGTCGAGCCAAGCTCCTGCGCCAGCGCCAACCCGGCCTCCAATGCGCTGATTGCCGGAGCGGGCGCGAGCAGCAGCAGGTAGGCCTGCCCCAGGCAATAGAAGATCGCGACTCTCCACTGCTGGTGTTCAATCACGGTGGCGATGCGCTGGGCTGCATGCGCATGGGCGAGGGCCGAACCGAACTCCCCATAAGCCAGCAGCGTATGCGCCAGGGCGTTCTCGGCGAAGACTTGTCCCGAGAGCGAGTCGATCTGGCGTGCCAGGCGCAAAGCCTCTGATGCATCTTGCACGCATGCATCGCGCCTCCTCAGGGGACAAACCGTAGTTTCACTCGCCCCGGGCATCGACTGGAGCGCGCGCATGCCGAGGCTTGAGATCAGGTTCTGCGTATCACCCTGGTTGCGAAATAAGGCAATCGCTTGTCCAAGCAGTTCGACCGCTTTGACGCGATCCCCGCGCATCCCATACGTCGTGCCAAGCAGGTCGAAGGTTTCAGCCATCCCCTGTGTGTCGTGCTGTTCCTCGAACAGCTCGAGCGCCTCGCGATGGGCTTGCAGCCCGTCCTCGCTGTGTCCGGTGTTCGAGAGCCAATTCCCTAAACGATTGAGGCTGCGGGCCTGCAGGGTTGGGATGGCGAGGCGCGTAGCTAGATCAATGGCGCGACGGAACCACGCACCCGCCTGGGCATAATCGCGCTCGGCTTTCTGTGGGCCGAGCGCCATGACGCTCTCCCATTCCATCGCGCCATCTGGCGCCGCATGGGCAGCGTCTAACGCCTGCTCGTAGTCGGCGCGGGCACGGTCGAAGTCACCGCGTGCCTGATATGCCTGCCCCCGTGCGAGATACAGCTTGCCTGGAGGCGTGATCTGTATGTGATCGGCAGCATCCAACGCATGCGTCAAGTGTTCAATCGCGGCACTCGGCGCATACAGCGCCAGGGCTCGCTCTCCGGCACGCTGCTCATACTCAAGAGCCTTTGGCCAGGAGCCAGCCGCATAGCAATGGGCGGCCAAGTCTGCCAGGTGTGCCTCGCGCAGGGAGGGGGAAGCATACAGGAACTCCAGCGTCTCCGCAATCGCGCGATGCAGTGCCCTGCGCTCACGTGCGAGCAATGTGCTAGCGATCGCCTGGTGTATCAGCGCGTGTCGAAAGGTGAGCTGGTCAGCCGACTCCTCGACGATGAGCTGGGCCGCAATCAACTCCTTCATGAGCTGCAGCAGTTTGGCTTCATCACAGTGCAGTACCTGTTGCAGCAAGGCGAAGTCGAAGCGCCGCCCGACCACTGCTGCTACAGTTAGTGCCTGCTTTGCAGCAGCACTCAGCCGATCAACCCGTTGTTGTACGGCATCCTGCACACTGCGCGGAACGAAGGGAAGATCGGCAAGATCACGCTGATCTGACCTCCACCCCCACGTTCCATCAACATACTGAAGCTCCCCAGTTGCAACCAACGATTTGAGTAGTTCTTCCACGAAAAAGGGGTTGCCCTCAGTCAGAGTGTAGATCGAGTCTACTAGCTGGGAAGGTAGAGGCTGTAACGTAGTAAATATCTCCTGTAGCATGGCGGCAACGTCTGTCTGCGAGAGTGGAAGCAGCTCAACTTCTCGGGCAAGGTGCTCGCGATCAAGTTGAGCCAGCCAATGATGCAAATGTGGCGAGATTTCCTCACTGCGATACGTGAAAAGGAAGAGGACAGGCCGACTTCTGCACTGTCGCCCCAAATGCAGTAGCAATTCAAAGCTGCTCTCGTCGCACCAATGCAGGTCTTCGATGACCAACAGAACTGGTTGCCGGGCTGCTTGGCTGGTTAAGAACTGTGTCAGGGCGGTAAAGAGGCGACGTTTGTGCTGCTCGGGGTCAAGCGTTTGCGATAGAGGCAAGGGGACAAACTGAGGGAAAAGGAGTGCAAGATCAGGGAGCAGTCGAACAAGTTCACGCGCGACTGATTCCTGTTCGACTGCAAGCAGGTCTGGAAGGTGAGAGGCGAAAAAAGCGCGCAAGAGGTCGAGCAGGGAGGCGTAAGAATAGGAGGCATCCCCCTGGAAACACTCCCCCTGCAAGAGCAGGAAGCCCTGGGCAAGGGCAGCATGTTTCGCCTCCGCAACCAGGCGAGATTTCCCGATCCCCGCTTCGCCACAAATGAGAGCAGCGCGCCCCTGCCCGCTCTTGACAATAGGAATGAGCGAATCTAAGGTCGCGAGTTCGCGTGTGCGTGCAATGAGTACGGGACAGGTGAGCGGTTTGTCCAATAGAATGGTCATAGCTCTGTATTCTACTCCCATTCTGCGCCGGTAGAGAATCCGCGAAGGCACATAAAAACATAAGAAGAAGAACCTATATTTCGCGTGTCTTCATGTGCCTTCGTGGATAATGACGCATACACTCCTGGCGTGCAAGCTGACCGTAACTGAAATCATGAACGTTACAGCCCATGGTAACACGCTGATAGTTGATTTACCACCGGGCAGACTATGATCAGGTAACGTACGGGTGCATTTCCTGAAGAGGCAGGGCAAGAAAGATTTGCCCACAGCGGATCGCACATCGCTTCTTGCGTTAACGAACAGCCGTGCTATACTATGCAGCAAGGCACAGGTGAGCACTGAACGTTAAGAAACTGGCGATTGAAGTGTGACCAGTATCCTTGTCTCCACTACTTCACCATTGCTTTACCTTCGTATTATTCACAAGTAGTGAGTAAGATTACCCACGAGGTCATAAGGGAGTGAGTATGCCTACGTCGTTCTTACCTGTTCCCGACTGGTTTTCATGGGAAAACCAGGATGTAGGTCTAGCCGTTACCG
This sequence comes from Roseiflexaceae bacterium, assembly GCA_031362265.1. Taxonomy (GTDB): domain Bacteria; phylum Chloroflexota; class Chloroflexia; order Chloroflexales; family Roseiflexaceae; genus JANLSE01. Next base: position 8,274 of record JANLSE010000596.1, on the reverse strand, counting down.
ATCTCGATAATGACGGCCATCTCGATCTGATCGTTTTTCAGATTGACAATCCGCCCCAAGTAAACCGCGCCTACTATCGTACAGGTCGTCACCTCGATGGGGCAGGAAACATAACGGCTGGTTGGGGTCCATGGAACGAAGTGCCGGACTGGATCTCATGGGATAATCAGGGTGCTGATATTGCTGTTGCCGATATCAACGACGATGGTCGGCCTGAGTTAATTATGTTTCGAATCGATAGTCCCGCTGGAGAAAATAAGGGACAGTATCGTATCGGCTGGCGGTTAGACGCTGATGGTGTGGTCTCTGATGGATGGAGTGATTGGATAGATCTACCTGATTGGGGAATGTGGGAAAATCAAGGAGCAGCTATCGCTCTCGCCGATCTCGATGGCAACGGTCGTTTGGAGTTGATCATTTTTGCAATTGATAGCCCCCAGGGTTTAAACCGAGGTAATTATCGCATTGGATGGAACTTGGATGCAGCAGGAAAAGTCACAGGAGGGTGGAGCCCGTGGATTGTGCCGCCCATTTGGTTCTCCTGGGAAAATCAAGGAGCTGGGATCGCGATTGACGATCTCGACCAGAATGGACGGCCCGAGTTAATCATTTTCCAAGTCGATAGTCCGCCCGGTAAGAACGGCGCTTTTTACAGCATTGGTTGGGACTTGGATGTGACAGGAAGGGTGACGGGAGGATGGAGTCCGTGGGTTGCTGTACCTGATTGGGTGTCTTGGGAAAATCAGGGGGTCTCCATTGCTCTAGCTGATCTCGATGGTAATGGCCGTCCCGAACTCCTATTGTGCCAAATCGACAACTCCCCAGAAATGAACCAGGGATTTTATCGAGTACTGGATCTGGAAGTGGATCTTGACGATGCCGCAACCAAGGGTGTGTGGCGCTTGCTCCCGGACTATATTCCCGTGTTGGCAGTCCACGCCGCTCTGTTACATACTAGCGACGTGTTGTTCTTCTCTGGGTCAAGCAATAATGAGCAACAAGCCACCGGCCCCTTTCGCAGTGCCGTTTGGCATGTTGGTAGCAATACCTTCACCTTGCCTCCGACCCCGATCGATTTCTTTTGTGCTGGCCAATCATTTCTGTTAGATGGTCGCCTCCTTGTTGCAGGAGGGACGAAAGAATACGACGTTGGACACCCGTTCTTTGGCTTGCGCGATGCATTCGTCTTTGATCCATCAACGCAGGCATGGGGTCGCATCAACGATATGTCTGGCGGTCGCTGGTATCCCACCTTGCTCACATTCAGCGACGGACGAGTGCTCGCTATGTCTGGGTTGGGCGAGCATGGTGAAACACCTAACCCTGATCTCGAAGTATACATGGATCCCGTCGGCTGGACGACACTCCCCGCCGCGCTTAGCCGCGCATGGCCTCTCTACGCCCATTTGGTGCTCCTCCAAGACGGACGTGTCTTCTATTCAGGAGGCCAATACGGTGATACATTCGGACAACTACCGTGTGTCATCGACTTCACCACAAATCTGGTCCGCGACATTCAGGGTTTGACCGATATCGATATGCGGAATCAGGCCGCAAGTGTCTTGCTGCCACCTGCACAAGACCAACGCGTGATGATTACTGGTGGTGGCATGTTCGAAGGGTTAGGGCAGCCTCACCAACCCATGCCTGCCACGGACAATGTCAACATCGTTGATCTCTTGAGCGCGCATCCGGTGTACCAAGTGGCTTCCTCACTCCACACAGGGCGGATGCATCACAACGCAGTGCTGTTACCAGACCATACAGTGCTGGTATGTGGTGGTAGCAGAATGAATGAATCACGGGATGAGGCTACCCTAGCGGCTGAAATTTACGAGCCATCAACAGATACGTGGAGCTTGGCCGCAATTGCCCAAGTACCGCGGCTGTATCATTCCGTGGCATTGTTGCTACCTGACGGTCGGGTAGTGACTGCGGGATCGAATCCCGAGCGGCGTGACGAGGAACTGCGGCTCGAACTATACTATCCACCTTATCTTTTTAAGGGATCACGACCTGTCATTGCGCAAGCGCCAACAACAGCCGCTTACGGCGGGACTATCCCTATTCGCACTGCTCAAGCGGCCTCGATTCGATCGATAAGTCTTATCAGACCACGCGCAACTACGCACACGTGTGACACGGAGCAGCGGCTTGTCACGCTTGAGTTCCAGCGCGCCAATGATCTATTGACTGCCAAGATCCCCAGTGAGCCGAATCTTGCACCACGGGGCTGGTATATGCTCTTTCTATTAAATCTGCAAGGTGTACCAAGTGTAGCCACATGGATCCATCTGACCTAGTGCTCCTTTAGTAACCTCAGATCAGTTGGTTGGTGCAGCGGAACTAATAACTATATCTAGAAGTAAATCCTGCGCAGCAAGGCACAGGCGCGCGTTGAACGTTAAGGATCCGGTGATTGCAGTGTGACCAGTATCGTTGATCCCTCTGCTTTACCTTGTTGTGTCCCGACATTTGATTGTCAGATACGCGATACGTCAATGCAGATTTCCACAGCTGCCTACTCCAAAACTGATGCCTGCTCCGTTTAGTTGATTATCAACCACCTACTACAACCCTTCAAGCTCATAACATCCAGTTCTTTGCCTGACGCTTGAGGAAGGCAGATACAGTGAGAATCTGATGGGACTCGCTGTCTATGACTGAGGAAAGAATGCCACGCATACCTGAACATGATTGGCTACTCATAGGCCAGCTTTTGATCGATTTGGCGCACGTACGCAGGAGCAGCAATTGCAGTCAAATGGGTGCAGTAGGGTTTAGCTAGTCCGGAACCGCGACACATCTTTCGCCATCGCGTAACGATACGCGAGAGGATGTCCTGGTACCGTCTGCAATGATGGAGGTATCAATGCCACTAAAACAGTATGGTGTTCTTAAGGGGCGTGCTATTGCTGCTCGTCGAGAAGATGGTGCAGATACACCACACTACCAGATTCAACTGGTTGCCGATCAAACGCACTATCGTATCGCGGTGAATGTCATGTCAAAAGCAAACCCATCAGAATTGCTGTTCTTTGTCGATGATCAGTTTGTGCATCCAATCACGGCCCAGCTAAGCCATTTGCCACTTGATTTCACGCCGCTGCCACACCAACCAGGTGGTGTAGCGCTCGACTTTATCCGCGGCAATCTCTTCAATCGGTTAGCTATGCGACCATTACCACCAAGTGCTCCAGGGCCAGACAATGATTTGGCGGATCAGTTGGAACACTATACCCTGCGTGCGATGAACGAGGCTGACGCCATTGTGTATGCCTTTGGTGAGCGCTGGGGGCCAGAACCGCAAGCCGATAAGATATTTCATTTCAACCCTGGCAATGGCATCCACGATATTCACATGAATCAGGGCAACGTGGCAAATTTCATCAAAGACGATGGCGTGTGGCAGGACGGTGGGATGATTCTGCATTTTCCCGCAACCTAGCAGTGGGTTGGTATATTTCTGGCGTTCCAATCGCAAGCCTGGCATACTGATGATGTAACTGGTCACACGATCGACTCGATCCCCAATCCGGGCCCTGGGCCACAGCCAGGCCCGAATGAGCCAGATCAGCGTGTTCGCATTATTGGCGCATTGGTGAATCCAATTGGCCCGGCTCCAGAACGCGAGACGGTAACGCTGCTGAATGCTTCGCCACAGCCGATCGACCTTACTGGCTGGCAGATTGCCGACCGCCTCAAGCATAAGCATCAGCTCGCGGGCGTGCTTGCGGCAGGCGCAACCACTGTTATTGGGTTGCCACCAACAGTGCAGCTTGGCAATAAGGGCGGCCTGATAACCATGTTGAATCAGCAAGGTTTGAAGGTTGATGGTGTATCATATACGCAAGAGCAGGCCAACGCAGAGGGCTGGACAATCGTGTTTTGATGTGGGCTTCCTAGATGGTGAACAGCCTGCCGCACGCAAATCAGGACGCTGTTCACCAAAAAGAAGCAGGCAACATGAACATTAAACGTGCCACCAAATCATACGAGACCTGGCTTGCCGAGCAGACGCTGATCGTTCCCGCCGACCTTGCGCGGAAACACGATTACATGGCGCAGGGCAAGGCGAGCGGATTGTTTGTGTTCTTCCGGGCAACATTCTATCGCTGGGCACAGCTTTGGCCGAAGCGCTGCCCTGAGCTGAGCAAGGCACCAGCGCTACTCGCAGTTGGCGATCTGCATGTCGAAAATTTCGGCACCTGGCACAATGCGGAAGGGCAGCTTGTCTGGGGCGTGAATGATTTTGATGAAGCTGCCATACTCCCCTACACTGCTGATCTTGTGCGCCTGGCTACGAGTGCGAATCTTGCTATCCGCGCTGACCTGCTCGATATACCACGGCGGAAGATATACGAACACATCCTGAATGGCTATCTCGAAGGGTTACGGACGGGTGGGCACCGTTATGTGTTGAACGACCAGCACGAGTGGCTACGCCGCCTGACGACAATGAGCGCAGATCGGCAGGCACAATGGCTGAAGGAATTGCTCGATCTGCCAACGGCTCAGGAGCCAGTGCCGCCAGGTGCGCTGGCAGTGCTCGAACGGCTTATGCCAGAGCCCAATCTGCCCTACCGGATCGTTCGGCGCGAGGCGGGTACTGGGAGCCTTGGCCGCCAGCGCTGGACAGCCATCGCAACCTGGCAGGGGCAACCGGCGATTCGTGAGGTCAAGGCGCTCGTGCCATCGGCGTGGCTGTGGGCTGCCCAACAGAAAGTGAATGAAACACTGGTTGGTACATTGCTCAGCCGGGCGGTGCGCAGCCCGGATCCATATGTTCGAGTAGAAGCTGGCTGGATCACGCGCCGCCTTGCGCCAGATAATCGGCGTGTGAACCTCGATACGCTTTCCAATACATACACTGAGCAGCTCATGTATGCAATGGGCCGAGAGACAGCAAATATCCACCTTGGCAGCCCAGAGGCAATAGAGGCAGTATTGCGTGACCTAGCGGCTCGCCCGCCTGGCTGGCTGCCAGATGCGGCACAAACCATGGCACAGGCAATTGCCGATGATTGGAAAGAGTGGCGGCGCGATTATGAGAGGAAGGGGTAGCATGAGCAGTATTATTGCGGCTAAGGCCTATGCGAATAATGAAGTTGCTTTCCTGGCCTGGAATCTTGCTGAAACCATCGAGGGTTGCCTGGGCTTTGAGATCACGCGTATCTATGTGGGCACCCACCATGAGCGGCCACTGGCAGCCTGGGTGTCGTTTAAGAATCAATCCAATCCAGAATGGAAGCCGCAGACAACCAGTGTCTGGCCGGTACAAAAGCTTACCTGGCGCGACCTGACGTTGCGGAAGCGGCGCGATCAGACAGCACTGCGGCCTAGCGATGTTCGGGTTCAGTACCGCATCCGCCCGCTGGCAAGAGTTCGGCCTGGGCTGCTGCCTGTCACAATCCCGCCGAAGCACGAGTATATTGGCAAGCCCCTGCCGCTGGCCTATGTCGATGAGGGGATGCTCACCAACGAAGTTCTGGTTACCTCACAGTATGGCAGCCTGCATGCGGCATTCACCAATGGCATTCTTTCGGCACAATGGCTGCGCAGCGCACTCGAGGCACATGGCGAAACCCTCACCCCAGACTCGGTGCGTAGCCATATTCAGATCCTTGGCGACCCGATCCGCACCTATCTCACCGGCGATGTGCTAGCGATGCTGAAGGCGCTGCTGGAGCGCGCAGATCGCGAAGATGCGCGTGTGCTGCTTGCGCTGTATGAGCTGAGCGACGCCGAGCTGCTCGAAATGCTCCTGGCTCATAAGGAACGGATTGAGATTATCCTCGCGAACACCAGCAAGGCCCGCGGTGGCACCGATTGGGATGTGACCAATAGGCAGGCGCGCGAGGCACTCAGCAATGCAGGTGTCAATCTGCATAACCGTATGTTCAACAACAATCGAATCGGCCACAACAAATTCGCTGTGCTGGTTGGCAAGGATAGCCAGCCACAAGCCGTGCTGACCGGTAGCACGAATTGGACGCCAACCGGCCTGTGTGGCCAGAGCAATAATGCCATCATCATCGATTCGCCAGATGTTGCGCGCGACTATTCTAGCTACTGGCAGCAGCTGCTGGACGACACACAGCACTTCATGCTGCCAGCGCCATTAAGCAGCGCTACAGCGAATGCGCAAGGCCCGGCGATTCGCAAAGCAAACGCCGAAACCACCCAGACACGCACACTAGCGGATGGCACCAAGGTTACCAGCTGGTTTGCGCCGAACACCGTCGCAAAGACGAAGAAGGACGTGACACCGCCAGACCTTGCGATGATCTATGCGCTCCTGCGTAAGGCTGAGCAGGCGATCTTCTTCGCCTGTTTTCTGCCAAGCCGCTCTGGCAAGCTGAGTATCATTCAGGAGGCGATCGACCTCGGCACCAAGGATCCAACACTCCTTGTGTATGGCGCAATCAGCGATCCAACCGCAATGCCGAACTATGTTCCGCCAAGCACAACTCCCGATGATGAGCAGGCAGACGATGATAGTGAGAAAAAGCCACAGTCGGCAATTTTCGACAAAGGGCGCATCCATATCGTTCGCGCAGCAGCCCTCACTAAAGATGATGTCGTTGGCGAATTCGAGAGCGAGCTTCTCAAGGTGGGGAACGCGATTATCCATGATAAAATTGTTGTGATCGACCCACTCTCGGATCATGGCATGGTCGTGACCGGCAGCCATAACCTTGGCTATAAAGCATCGTATGAGAATGACGAGAATCTGCTGATCATCCAGGGCAACCGCAGGCTGATCGAGGCCTATACCGTGCATATCCTGGATGTCTATGATCACTATCGATTTCGCGCTGTGCAGCAAGATCTGCATCGGCAGAGGAAGAAAAGCTGGGATGGCTTTCTCTCGCGCGACTCAAAATGGCTGAGTAGCGCCCTGCATTCCGATAAGGGCGATCTCGCGCGCTATTTTTCGAGCTGATCGGGGTTTTGGTTGGAGGGTTGCTCATAGCACCTCTTACACATCCATGCTATAATGATAGCACATTTGTGTTCTTGGCCGGAGGTGCGATGAGTACGACCATTATCATGGAGCCAGATATCCAGCAGAAGCTGGTCATTCTTGGCAGCGAGGCTTCTGAGGAAGCAACCGACGTACCTGCCACTCAGAGCATCCAGCAGGGTGTCACCCATGCTACCGGCTTTATCTACAATGCGAAGCCGGAAGGTGGTGGTACAACGCGCCTCTTCAAAGTACTCCAAACGAACAGTTGCCGATTCTCGTGCAAATATTGTTACACGTCATGTGCCATTCGCCGCAAGCGGACGACCTTCAAGCCCGATGAGTTGTCAACTACATTCATGTCACTCCAGCGTGAAAAGCGCGTTGATGGCCTGTTCCTCTCCTCTGGGATTGTACCCGACGCGAACACCACGATGGAGAAGATGCTCGCCACTGTTGAGCGACTACGGCTCAAGGAAGGCTACACCGGCTACATTCATCTGAAGCTGATCCCTGGCGCATCGTTTGAGTATATCGAGCGGGCTGTTGAATTAGCTGATCGTGTCTCACTGAACCTCGAAGCGCCCAATCAAACACGACTCAGTGAGCTTGCGCCAGACAAGGAGTTCGCTGGGAATATGTGGGGCCGGATGTCCTGGGCTGCCGAGTTAATCAAACGCGCTCGTCAGGAAGGTCGCCAGGCGGCTCGTAGCCTCACAACGCAGTTCGTTGTTGGCGCTGTGGGCGAGAGTGACCGTGAGTTACTCGAAACGGTGCAGCGAGCGCATCGGGAGCTTGGCCTGTGGCGTGCCTATTTTTCAGCGTTCCACCCAATTGAGCGCTCGCCATTTGCTGAACAAGCTGCGGAAGACCCAACCCGTGCACTGCGGTTATATCAATCCGATTTCATGATCCGTGACTATGGCTTCAACTATGCTGATTTGCCGTTTGATGCGCAAGGCTTGTTGCCGCGCGACAAGACTCCAAAACAAGCTTGGGCCGAACAACATTTGCATGAACCTATTGAGATTAATCGCGCCTCGCGAATGCATCTGCTGAGAGTGCCAGGGATTGGCCCGAAGAGCGCTGATCGGATTATCGAGGCACGTCGGGCAAATAAACTTCGTGATTTTTCTCAACTCAAGGCGCTAGGTGTGACGACTGACTGGGCAGCACCTTATGTGCTTCTTGATGGCCGTCGTACACCGGAGCAACTGCGGTTATGGTAAGTCTTGCTGCCATTGGTGAACTGAACATCGGTTTCGTCGTTTCTTGATAGGGGAGCTAGGTATGACCGAGACAACACA
>JANLSE010000575.1:0-14957 GCA_031362265.1 Roseiflexaceae bacterium | reverse complement strand
GTAGGCGATGTGTTAATTGCCTTTCCTTCAAATGGCTTACATACCAACGGCTATTCGCTGGCTCGGCGGGTCTTTGCGGCCCGTGGCTACGAATGGAAGCCTGAGGCATTGGGCGGGCTATCGGTTGGTGAGGCCTTGATGCAAGTACATCGGCCATATGTTGCCGAAGTGGCCGCGCTCAAAGCAGCCGGGGTGACTATTCAGGGCCTTGCACATATTACTGGTGGCGGTATCCTGGATAATCTGCCGCGTATGTTGCCTGAAGGTGTTGGTGCAGTGTTGCGCCGTGGCTCCTGGGATATACCGCCGATTTTCAAGCTCCTGGTGCAACTCGCACAGCTCGATGAGCAAGAAGCCTTCCACGCATTTAATATGGGTATCGGTATGCTGGCGGCTGTTCGCCCAGATGCCGCTAACCTTGCATTGCGCACCCTTCCCGAGGCACGCTTGGTTGGTGAGTTGATCGGTGGGAGTGGGGTGACTTTTTCATGAATCGACGCGTCCTGACATTTGTGATCGTTCTTGGAATGGGGGTAGGCCTGGGTGCGCTGTTGCTCTTCAATCGCGATCCAGGCCTGGAAGCAGAGATTGTACAGGATGCAACTGGCCAATCGGGCGATACTGTTACTGTTCTGATGTGCGCCCCTGCCGGTGCTTCTCTTACTGCTGAGCAAGGGCCTACTCGTGCTGTGGTGCAGATCAATCGCTCGACCGAATTGCTTGACCAACGCAAACGTAGCCCGGCCAATTTTAAGCCAGAAGCGCTTCAGCCCGGTTCACGTGTACGTTTATGGACAAGCCCACAAATGCTGCTCACTGAGCCACCCCAGTTGGTTGCTACTCGCATCTCGCTCCTGGCAGATCCAATTGTAGGGCAGGTATCGACATGTGTGCTACCCTAAAGTAGTGCTCAACATACTGACCGAGTTTCGTTCTTCGTATCTTGGTATACTCTGTGGTTCAAACCACGCTAGTTATGTGAGTGATAGGTTCCACAAAGCAGTGTACATTGCGTTTGATATATAAGGCTAATTCATGAATGTTCCTGAGTGGCATGTGCCATATGTAACCTCTGGCGAAATACATGATCTATTGGCCTGGGACTGGGATGCAATTCCAGCACTTCCCCCATTGCGTTTGGTTGAGGATGGTGCGCCCGCTATTCAGCAAACACATTGCCGTTTGTGTTGGGATGAACGAGCACTATATGTGCGTTTTGATTGTGAAGATCGCGACATTTGGAGTACTTGGATCAACCACGACGACCCCATTTATGATGAGGAGGCCGTCGAGTTTTTTGTCAGCCCAGGTGGCGAAACGCCCACACAGTATTATGAATTCGAGATCAACCCAAATGCCGTTGTGTTTGATGCATTAATTGATAACCCAACAACGCAGCGCCGCGATTTGCATGCCGATCTCGCCTGGGATTGCCAAGGGTTACGGGTGTGTGTGGAGCGTGATGATCCGAACCAGCGCTGGGTGGCAATTATGGCAATTCCCTGGGCACAAATTGCTCCCAACCAGGATCTGCCACGTGTCTGGCGCGCTAATTTCTATCGCATTGAGCGCCCACGCGATTCGACTCCCGAGTTCAGCAGTTGGTCGCCCACCTATGCCACACCAATTGATTTTCATCGACCCGAAGTGTTTGGGCGCCTGGTTCTGCGGAAGCATTAATCTGAGCAAGGAGATAAGGAGACAAGATAGCGCATAACGCGTAACGCATAACGCACCCTAAACCCATCAACTTGCGCTACGTTCCACGCTCCCCGCTTTGCGCTCCTGCGCTCCTGCGTTCTTGCGCTCTTGCGCTCTGTGTTCCACGCTCCCCGCTTTGCGCTCCTGCGCTCCTGCGTTCTTGCGCTCTGCGTTCCTCACTCCTCCCCCGCTTCACCTGCCATAATAACTGCGATTGGGCGCATCTTGGCGAGTGGTCGAACGAGGCCTGCTGCAACTTGGATCGACATAACACGCTCGATATCCTTATACGCCTGGGGAGCCTCATCGCTGCTAAGCCCTTCGACGAGTATATCCCTGGCGGCTAAGAAGTCGCGTGCTGCCTTCATGCTAATACTTGCGCGGGCAACAGTACGGCTACTACGCCGCCCTGCACCATGCGATGCGCTCGCCAGTGAATTTGGGTTGCCAAGACCCTCAACCAGGTATGAAGCTGTTCCCATGCTACCTGGAATAACACCCCATTCGCCATCCGCCGCAGGAGTTGCCCCTTTGCGATGCAGAATTCCCTGCGGTGTGTGCCAGGCCATATTATGGGGATGCCGTACGACGACCTGTGGCGTAAGTTTGCTATGCCGTTGAAATGTTGCATGAATAATTTCGTGGCAGGCTGCTGCGAAATCCCCAGCTAGCTCCATCGCTTGCCAATACTCCTGGCCCGCTTCGCCATCCAGATCAAGCCACTCATACATTTTTGGTACACTGGCATGTATTCCTGTTTCTTGGGCCGCGATCTTTGTGTAGTTCTGGGCAATCGCGAAGCCAACCCCTCGCGATCCACTGTGTGTCAGTAATCCACAGAATTGAGTTGGGATACGGCTCGGCGCTGTTCCATCTGCTATGGATGCTTCAATATTGAATCCATCCTGAGTAATGAGTTCTCCCACCACTAGTTCGGCAAAGTGGTTGCCTGCGCCACTGGTACCAAGCTGATTTGGCGCCTTGCTATTGCGTAGATCCTTTAGTCGGCGTGTAATCTGCCAGCGTGGGTCATCAAGGATCGCGTGGTCCGCATGCTGCTCGCGATTGCGGCCAGTACCAAATACCGTTGCTCGTTGCAATGCAGCAAATAGCTCGTTACGGCGTGCAAGCAGCTCAGCGGGCGGCTCTGCAAATATTGTCAGGTGCATACTGCAGCCAATATCGACACCAACCATCGCTGGTGCAACCGCGTTTCTTAATAAGGCAACCCCGCCAATTGGCAGCGCATAGCCAGGGTGTGCATCTGGCATCAATGCGCCGCGCACTGCAACCGGTAGCCGCAACGCGAGTTCGATCTGATCAACAGCATGCTGCTCAATATCTTCGCCAATCGTACCAAAGACATTGTAGGGTTGCGGTTCCATATGCAGAATAGCCTTAGCCGCAGGTTTTCCGTATTCTGTAGTGAGTTGCATAGTGAGCGCATCACCACGTACCCCGGATTTGGCCAATTGTGCCGCGCGAGCCGCAATATGTGTATAACGTTTATCGCCTTTCCATGGCGCGAGGATGGGTTGCAGTTTCATATAGTCCTTATCTCAGGAGTCCGGCTGTCTTGGTCTTCAGGAAATCAGCGGCATGCTTCGAACATGATTGTAGCAAGTCCTGATGAGTGGCGGTATCGGTCGCTGGAGGGAGCGTAGGCTACTTCATTGGGCAGAACAGTACATGCGGATTGGCTAAACAACGTATAATAGCTGGCAGTGTAGCGCAGCCTTGGGTCATTGAGGGTATGCGATCCGTTATAGCAATCATACCTAATGCAATCGAGCGCCGATCTTGCAAGCTTCTCGCCATTGCATCTTTGCACAGATAGAACATATCACCATATGATATTGACACGCTGTTTTGGCGCATTCGTTATAGTTCTGCTGCTGGTTTCCTGCGCTGCGCAACCCACAATAGCGCCAGCACGAATGACATTAGCAGATGCATTAGGCCAGCCTTCCAGTGTAGGGTTTGAGCGTGCCACCGCAGCGCGCCAGTTTGGATTTCCCGCTGATCATGGTGCCCACCCAACCTTTGCTGCCGAGTGGTGGTACTATACCGGCAATGTGGAGACAGCTGAAGGCCGCCGTTTTGGTTTTCAGCTGACGTTCTTTCGCTTTGGGCTTACACCACAGCCTGTTCAACGCAGTTCCAACTGGGCAGCTTCCAACATCTATATGGCACATTTTGCAGTAAGCGATATTGGTGCTGGTACATTCTATGCCTTTGAGCGTTTTAGTCGTGGTGCCGCTGGCCTTGCTGGTGCCGAAGGCCAACCATTTCGGGTCTGGCTCGACGATTGGAGCGCCGAGGGCCAAGGGCCAACCGGTTTGCCTATGCGGCTGCGTGCTGCCCAGGGCGATATCGCCCTGGATTTGGTGCTACAGGCTGGTAAACCAATCGTACTACAGGGTGATCACGGCCTTAGTCAGAAGAGTGCTGAGCCTGGCAATGCCTCCTACTATTATTCATTAACCCGCATGCCAACGGCGGGTACCCTGCGAACTCCGTCAGGCAGCTTTACCGTGCATGGTCTGGCTTGGATGGATCGTGAGTGGAGTACAAGCGCACTTGACAAACAACAATTGGGATGGGATTGGTTTGCACTTCAACTCAACAACGGCAGTGATCTCATGTACTACCGGTTGCGTCTGCGGGATGGCAGTGACGACCCCTACAGCAAAGGGATTCTGGTTGCACCTGATGGCACAACTACGCTCATCCGCCGTGAAGATATGCAGATCGACATAACGAATAGCTGGAAGAGTCCGAATGGCACTGTATACCCTGCTGGTTGGCGAATACGTGTTCCTAACGCCGCAATAGACTTGACAATCACACCATTCATGCCCAATCAAGAACTTCCATTGACGATACGCTACTGGGAAGGTGCGGTACAGATAACCGGAACCGTTGCCGGGCAACAAGTGCTAGGTAGTGGCTATGTTGAACTGACTGGCTATGCCGATAATAGTATCGATGATCGTCTAGGGCGCTAACCAGATGACAGGCTGACCAGATGATAAGCTGACAAGGTGAGCTTGTTAGAGTAGAGTTCCTTTGATCATCGCTCCATCGCTTCAATGCTTCAATGCTTATGATCAACCTTCTTCTGCCAACCGATGTCTTTCCCCCAAAGTGTGGTGGCGCTGGCTGGAGTGCACATGCGTTGGCGCTTGCGCTGCTTGCACGTGGGCATCAGGTGCGTGCTTTGGTGCCAAAACGTGGCATGCGTGGCTTACAAACCAGCGATATACTTGGCGTTCCAACATGGATGCGCGGTTATACAGCGCCTAATATACCTTTTGTCCAGAACTATTTCCGTCATGAACATCTTTGGCCGATACTAGCAAATGATCTTGTTTCATTGGCGCAAGCTTCACCGCCGGGCATACGCGTGGTGATTCATGCTCAACATGTTCAAGTTACGCCAGCGTCGATATTGGCAGGTGTTCGTCTTGGGGCACCAGTTGTTGTGACCATCCGTGATCACTGGCCTTGGGATTATTTTGCGACCGGAACGCATCCCGAACAGCTGCCAGTCGTTCAGCAAACCTGGGCCGCACTTGCAGCCGAGGTACGGGCGCGTTTAGGTGTGGTACGCGCTATTGCGGCACTCCCCGCTATCCCATATATGCAGGCGCACATGCAGCGGCGCCAGGCGTTTTTGCGCCACGCGGATGCGGTTGTGGCTGTGAGTGAATATATGGCACAGCGGCTACGTATGATTGTGGATCCAGCCCGTGTGCATGTAATTCCGAACATGGTTGATTTGAACGCGATTCAAGCTATTCTTGCACAGCCAGCTACAATCTTACATCTGGAAGAACCATTCCTGCTCTATGTGGGGAAACTGGAACGCAATAAAGGGGCGCATCTCCTGCCAGAGTTACTGGCTGCGATACGGCGTGCGGGCGGCCCAGTATTACCGCTGATTATTGCTGGGGATGGTGCATTGAAGCCACAGCTCGCCACCCAGCTTAGTAGCCTTGGAATAAAAGTACGATTCCTGGAATGGGTTGAACATAATGAAGTCTTACGACTTATGGCGCGTTGTGCGCTGCTGCTGTACCCATCGGCGTGGGGTGAGCCACTTACCCGTGTGCTGTTAGAAGCATGCGCATGTGGTGCGCCAATCGCCGCTATGCCAACCGGCGGTACGCCAGATATTGTCGCAGATGGGCGCAATGGCGTGCTCGCAGGAACTGCCATTCAGTTGGGGCAGCGCGCTGCGGAGGTGTTAGGTAACCCGAACCTACGCCAGCATCTCGCAACCGGAGCGTATCAGGTTGCGCAGGAACGTTTCGCGGTGCAGGTTGTCATTCGCCAGTTTGAGCAGCTTTACGAGCGGCTATCGCAACCAACATAAGAAATCCATCGTTCTGCTGCGATTCTGCATATGTATTGATTCTGCGTCACGCTTGAGGTAATACTTACTCACATGCTAGTATCGTCTTGAGCAGTTTATTGGTCGCTATTGGTCATGGTTTATATCATATGATACTAGATTGTTCAGAGGCATACAGATGAGCGAAGAATCGTCCGCAGCAACCCAGGCACTACAGGCACAGATCGCCGAACTTACGCGTGAGCGTGATGCACTGCAACAGAGTATGCTAGCGGAACTTGAGCGCCAACGCCAGCAAGAAGAACTCATCGCCTCACAAGCAAGTGTGCTGGCCGAGATCTCAACCCCCTTGATCCCGCTGCGTGATGGTGTGCTGCTCCTACCACTCGTCGGGTCAATCGATAGTCGCCGCGCCCAACAGGTATTAGAAGTGCTGCTCGAAGGCATTAGCACATATCAGGCCGAAATTGCGATCCTTGATATCACTGGTGTGCGTGTGGTTGATACCCAAGTGGCCGATGGCCTTCTGCGTGCTGCTCGTGCCGCCAAGCTACTCGGCGCAACTGTGTATCTGAGTGGAATTAGCGCCGAAATTGCGCAGACGCTTGTTCAGCTTGGGACGGCATTGGAACAGATTACAACGTTTGGCAGCCTACAATCCGCGATTGCCCGAGCATTTCGCTAACAGCAATACACATACGGGTCAGGTGTGAGGTTGCGCAGCGTGCGCTTGGCACATCTGAATTCCTCACATATCTGTTACCTTGGCACATAGGTAGAGATAGTATCGTGGAATTTCATCTGGTAGTGCTGCTTGATCGCCGCTAACATCTCTGGAGTCCAGCGGCCAGATGCGTCGAGATCGGTCTTCTCGATATTGATTGGCAGCATAATGGCACTAAACTTCTGCTGCGCAATATCCTCCAGCAATCCACGCTGATCCCAGGCTCCAATCGTCGCCGCTGGCCCCATTGTGGACGGATCGTCATAGCGTAAATCACGCCCCGCTTGAAACAATAACCCTGTGTCATCGGCTAATATCTCGCCTGGAGTATTGCGGATGAAGTTGAGAAAACGCTCTGGTGGATCAGTCGGTGCCAATTCACCAGTGTACCAATCCGGTGGATGCGTAGTCTGGACGATTTGGACCCCAACCAGCAGAAGTGCCACTGATAATGTGGCGATATGTAGCAGCGACGCATTGGCCATTCTTGGGTTCGTCGATACCGAGAGGCTCTGCGCTTCTGCGCTTTTGCGCTTTTGGGGCTCTCCCCTCCCAAGGATAACCCCCAATGCAGCACAGCCTGCGATTGCCAACGCCAGATGTGTCTCCAATAAATGATTATGATGCGAGCCAGTCTCTCCTGCGCCGAGCAGTGTTAATGGAGCCACGAGTGCATAGCAGACCGGAACAAACAAGCCGCGTCGCCGGATCGAAAGCGCCACAGCAGCAATCGCAAGAAACATCTGGGGCCACCAGAATGTCAGTAATCCAACGATTTTGCTAAATAGCCCAAACGACCACCAACGTGATCGATCACTCCCCCACCATACATGCAAGGTATATTGATGGTTCGTAAGCAGATCGAGCAATGCCCATATCCCAAGTGCCAACCCCAAATACCCAATACTGAACAGGAGTGTACGCCAGCGAATTGGTAGCGGCCCAATATAGCCTGGTTGCTTGCGCCAATCGCGCATATCGGTTGCGAACAGTGCAATGCCAATCGCCAAAGGCCCTGCAACGGCGGTTTGTTTGGTGAAAAAGGCACACACAAAACAAATAATTGCCAAAAAGAACATTGGAACATTGGAATGATGGAGCACTACCGTGTCTCCGTGGTTCTTGGTTCTTGGTTCTTGGCTCTGCGCTCTGCGCTCTGCGCTTGTTCGGTTCTAGGCGCAATCGCCTGCATGGCGCAGAATAGACCAGATGCGGTAAACAGCAGTGCGAGCATATCTGGCTTGATCCGTGTTCCCCAGAGTTGGAGTGGCGGAATGCTCAATACAAGCGCCGCAGCGAGTAATGACACTGCCCAAGGCGAACCCGCTTTACGGACAATCAGCGCCGCTAATACGGCAACCCCAAGCGCTGCAAGAACGGATACCATGCGACCACCCCAGAAGACATGCGGCCCTGGTAGCAGATCAAATAATGCCAACGCGAGATAGTGTAGCGGCGGGTATGGTGCCGAAATAAAGCGGTGCAGCTCAATTGGTTGGTAAAGTGGTTGCCCCGATCGGAGCAATCGTGCTTCGAACAGCAAGGTGCCTTCTAATCCATCATGTGGATATGCGTAGCTCAGCAGCGCTTGAATACGCCCTAGCGCTGGGATTATCACCCATAGGGCCGCCGCAAGAAGCACGAGTAACACCCCATAGCGCAGGTAGCGCTGGGTATTCATTGCAAGTAGATTTGCAGGTTGATGTGTGTGTTCCGCCAACGTCTATTCTTTGCTTGTGCGCTACAAGGCACAGCGACCATCTGATTGGTCTTGACGACCGCTGTGCCTTAGGGTGGAGATCCGCTACCCTAAACTCTCAACGCTAAAGGCTGGTTTGGGTTCAATATAGCCAGTTTCCATTTGCGCCAATTGCAGCTTACCACTAATGTCATCATTAACAGCCTGCCAGTAGGTATAGCTCTCGATGACCCAGATACCACTTTCGCGGGTACCATTACCAGAGCCCTTGATGCCACCAAAGGGTAAATGTGCCTCGGCACCAGTGGTAGAATTATTGATGCTGGTCATTCCAGCTTGGATACGCTGTTTGAATTGGTATGCCCATTCACGATTATTGGTGTAAATCGCAGAACTAAGGCCATAATCGGCAGTATTGGCGGCAGCGATGGCCTCTTCAATCCCATTGACCTTGACGAGATTGATTGTGGGGCCAAAAACTTCGGTTTGGAATAGTTTCATCTGCGGGGTAACACCCTCCCAGATCGTGGGCCAGCCATAGAATCCTGCATCTGGATTGCCAATAAACCCATCTGGCCGTGAATCGGCGGTGATACGCCCCTTACCATAGATGAGTGTTGCACCATCGGCTTTGCCAAGCTGATAGTGTTTCTCCCAGCTACGGAAGAAGCGCTCATTGATAAATGGCCCATATAATACATCTGGATGCTTGAGTGGGTCGCCAATCTTCAGGGCTTTCACGGCGGCCACAAAGCGGTCGCGGAATGCATCATAAACAGGCGCATCGATGATAATATTGCCGCAGCTGGTACAGCGCTGACCGCCAGTACCGTAGGATGCCCATAATGCCCCGGCCACCGCATTCTCGATATCGGCATCGGCCATGACAACCAGTGGATTCTTACCACCTAATTCGAGTGTTGGTGTGATGAGATTGCGTCCAGCCACCTCACCGATTTTGCGGCCCACTGCGGTGCTACCAGTAAAGGCGAACTTATTCAGACGCCGCTCATCCATCATCTGCACAAGATATTCACCCGCCCCACCAGCACCGCCACCAAAGACAATATTCAGTACGCCAGTTGGCAGCCCAGCTTCCTCGCATAACTTCGCAAAGGCGAACGAACAGGCTGGCGAATCTTCGGAAGGCTTCCAGACAATCGTGTTGCCCGTCAGCAGTGCAGGAATGATCTTCCAGCTTGGCACCGCAATCGGGAAATTGCCTGCGGTGACAATTGCCGCCACGCCCAGCGGGCGCCGATAGGTCATCAGTTCCTTGCGTGGCATTTCGGATGGTACCGTCTGCCCATACAGGCGGCGGCCTTCGGATTGGAAGAAATGACAGGTATCAACTGCTTCTTGCACATCGCCACGCGCCTCTTTAAGCGTCTTCCCCATTTCACGTGCAACCAAGCGGCTCAGTGCTTCTTTCTCGCGGGCGATAGCAGCGCCAATACTGCCAATAATTTCGCCACGGATTGGTGCTGGCGTGTTCTTCCATGGATCTGAAGCACGCCTGGCGGCTATGCATGCATCGCGAACTTGATCCAGCGTGGCATTAGGGAACTCGCCCACGATATCGGAGAGATCGCTCGAGTTCCGTGAGAGTGTTGTTGTGGGGCTATCGACCTCGCGGCCATCAATAATGTGATAATAACGTCGCGGCATTGCGGTTTCCTCATAGGTTCTACCAAACCCCAGTGACAGATTGAATGTGTCGATTGCGCTCTAAACGCTACGGCAAATCCCATTCAAACTGATCCGTGGGTCTAGTACGCTTCAACTAAACGCTGGTATTGTACCATGGGGCAGGTGTAGTGCTTCTTTCGCTGTGGATCGTCAAGGTTCGATTTGCTGCTATACTGGCTGTCTGCTATTATGACGCACAGCGTTACGAGTGATGCAATAGGGAGCGGTGATGAGTATCCATGAAGATCTGCCAAACTACCAGCTCTTTATTAATGGCGAATGGATGGATGCATGCGAAGGCAAGACCTCGATCGTCTATGAGCCTGCCCATAACCGCCCTTTGGCGCGCGTTGCATGTGCCACTCCGGTAGATGTTGATCGTGCAGTTCAGGCGGCACGCACGGCATTTGACCATGGGCCTTGGCCGCACACTGCGCCAAGCGAGCGAGCGCGTATTCTGCATGCATTGGCTGATGCAATTGAAGAACGAACAACCGAATTTGCCGAGATCGAGTCGCGCAATTTAGGTGTCCCGCTGCGCAAATCGCTGTTCATCGATGTACCCTGGGCAGTTGAGCATTTTCGTGTATTTGCCGAACTTGCTCGGCGTGAACCATATGAGCCATTACCCTGGAACGATGTGCCTGGCCTGAGCTGGAATGTTGTGGTGCGTGAGCCATTGGGGGTATGTGGGCAGATTGTGCCATGGAATTACCCACTACTGATGGCAGCCTGGAAGATCGCCCCGGCTCTAGCGACCGGTAATTGCGTTATTCTGAAACCAGCCTCATACACGCCCTTAACCGCGCTGATGTTGGCTGAAGTGATCCACGAAAGCGGCCTATTGCCACATGGTGTGTTTAATCTGGTGACAGGCCCAGGTGAGACGATCGGTGAAGCCATAGCGACCCATCCTGGTATTGACAAAATTGCCTTTACGGGTAGTACCGAGGTTGGTAAACGGATCATGCAACTCGCCAGCCCAACGCTGAAACGTGTGACGCTTGAGTTGGGCGGCAAATCGCCAAGTATTGTGTTGCCAGATGCCGATCTGGATCTGGCAGTCGATGGTGTGTTATTTGGTGTGTTCCTCAATGGTGGGCAGAGTTGTGAGGCGGGTACACGCTGCTTAGTGCCCGAATCGCTCCACGATGAGTTTCTAGCACGATTGGTTGCGCGTGCCAAGCGGCTGCGATTAGGCGATCCACTTGATCTCGAAACCGACCAAGGGCCATTAGTCTCAGCACGCCAATCCGCAACTGTTGAAGAGTATATTGCGCTGGGGCTTCGTGAAGGTGCCACGCTTGCAACTGGCGGGAAGCGTGTGGTAGTGGCGGGGTGTGAGGGGGGATCGTTTATTGAGCCTACGATCTTTAGTGGGGTGCACAACGATATGCGGATCGCCCAGGAGGAGATCTTTGGGCCAGTGCTTGCGGTTTTGTCGTATCGTGATGTAAATGAGGCCGTGAGTATCGCTAATAATAGCATTTATGGCCTTGGCGCATCCGTTTGGTCGCGTGATATTCCAGCTGCGGTAGATATTGCGCGCCGTATTCGCGCTGGTACCGTTTGGATCAACGACCACCATATTATTCTGGCAAAGGCCCCATTTGGCGGCTATAAACACAGTGGCATTGGTCGCGAGCATGGGATTCAGGGTATGCTTAGCTATACCGAAACCAAACATATTCATGTTGATCTGACCCAGAAGCGCTCCAACCGATTGCATTGGGATGTGTTGCTAGCGGAATAATGCCCTATGCGCAGGGTGTGGGTAGTGTTTGCGAGGTTTTGTGAACACCACCCAGGCCTTGCGGTTAATGTGTGGATGTTAAAAATAGTTGCTCATTTCACCATAGATTCATCCACGTAGGACATCACTCATCCCTATTATTTTGTATTTCTACCTTCTGCGCATCCTGATACAAATACCCACGCTGCTTAATCGTGTGAATATAGCGCGGGCATTTAGGGTTTAGCTCGATTCGCTCGCGTAATGCGCGAACTTGCCAGCGTACAAGCCCCGGATCGGCATGCTCTGGCTCGCATTTCCAAACCTCGCGAATAAGCTGATGATTTGTGAGTGTAACCCCTTCGTGTTGAATAAAATAGCTCAACAGTTCTTGCTGAAGTAATGTGAGGCGCACTTTGCGACCCTCAATAACAGCCATATGCGTTCGGTGGTCGATATGGATTCCTGAGGCAAAGGTACGTTGCGCAGGCATACATGCCCTTCGTAGGTGGGCGCGAATTCGAGCACGGAGTTCAATGATATCAACTGGTTTTGCAATATAATCATCACCACCACTATCAAATCCTGTGACTCGTTCGCCGATTGCGGTACGCCCAGTCACAATGAGAATCGGAGTAGCTGCTAGACTTGGGAGTGCGCGCAGTGTGCGGCAGATTTGAAATCCATCAATATCTGGTATGCCAATATCAAGAAGAATCAAATGTGGGCGCTTATGTTCTGCCAATCGAAGGCCAACAAGACCTTGGTAGGCAACACTTAATTCATAACCCTCTGTTTGGAGCGCACGCACATAGACTCCAGCAATTGCTATATCATCTTCAATAATAAGAATCCGTGGGGTACCCAATGTCTTTCCTTTCAATACCTGTGAACCAATAGCCAACATATCGTGTAGGTTATTACTACGGATGATAGTATACACGAATTATAAATATTGAAGGTTAAGGAATGGTTGCGAAGAAAATGCGATTTGGTTGCAGCTGAGGAGTTAGCTGAACAATATACGGGGAGCAAGGGTGG
Source organism: Roseiflexaceae bacterium (assembly GCA_031362265.1). Lineage (GTDB taxonomy): Bacteria > Chloroflexota > Chloroflexia > Chloroflexales > Roseiflexaceae > JANLSE01. Next base: position 2,014 of record JANLSE010000575.1, on the reverse strand, counting down.
TGAGAGTCAATGCTAGGCCCATTGACTCTCACCACTGTTCGTTATTTTGCGACTGGTACTTTGCTTGCCACATTCGGATCAATCGTTAGCAGAGTCGCACTTACCCAGCCAGTCACGCCACGCTCATTGGTAATTTGGTACCACGCTGAGTCGGTGGTTCTAGCCAAGAGTTGAACCTTCTCGTCGGCATTGATCTGATCCAGCACTTGGCCAGTGCGATTTGGGGTTGAACGCACATTACCGCCATTAAAGACGGTCGCGGTCAGGCCAGTTGCTGGCTTGCTGGTTGGTTGGGCAATGGTGGTGCCCTCTGATCCAGTTACTGGAACAGCCCGCGTGAGTTCAACTGAAAGATTGAGCAATGTGCGATTCACCCAGCCAGAAGTGCCACGAATATTCGTGATTTTGTACCATTGGCCATCAGCCGATTTCTCAAGTAACTGCACACTCTCACCAGCATTGATCTGGTCGAGCACTTTACCACTAAGGCTTGGTTCACCACGTACATTCCCGCCGTTGAAAACAGTGGTCGTGAGAGCAGTAGTTGGTTCAGGTGTTGGTACTTTTGCAGCAATATCTGGTGCTATTTCAAGGAGCGTACTACTAACCCAGCCCTCGCCACTGGCTGTCTTGACACGGAACCAAGCGCCATCTTGGGTGCGAGCTGTTAGTGTTAGTGTATCGCCCTTTGCCACTTGACCAACTTCGCTTGCCTGGACACTCGGTTCACTGCGGATCTTACCACCACCAATCACGGTTGCGGTAATGGCTTCGGTTGGAGCGACGGCAGTTGGTTGCGCGGCTGGTTCGCTGGTTGGCTCAGATGTAGGCTCAGTTGTAGGCTTGGGTTCTGCTGTCGCTACTACTGCAGAGAGTTGGTAGAAATCACTTTCAAATGGCTGAAGAACGTTGAGCTTTACTGGCGGTGAGCTCACCCCTGGCCCGGATGTTGTAACCAATGTGATAGTGTATTCGTGTTCGCGAGTGGGCGTTGGTGCGCCAGTGAGCCGATCAAGGGTCAGCGATATCTTCCCGTCGTTTGGCTGGCTGGCAGCGCTGGCCGTATCGAACCAGAGATATTCCTGGCCATCCTCTTTCATGAGTGCAGAGACATTAGCATCATTGGGGAGGTTGGTTGTGCCAACCACTACGATTTTGCCATTGCCAGCAACTTCTGCTCGTGTAATCGAAAGCTCAGCTGCTGGCACTGGCGGCGCAACTGGAGCAACAGGCGTATTTGGTGTGCTTAGGCTAAGCGCAGCCGCTATCAGGCCACCAATAACCACAAGAGGTATCAGCAGCATGAGCGCACGCATTGCAGGCGGTGCATTGCGAAAGCGATCAACCAAGCTTGTTGGCTCTTCGACTGTTATCGATGTGTAGTCGACAGGTTGACCGATATCGAGTGGAACTACGCCGGCCTCACCACTTTGTGCGCGACGGCGGCGGATGATTACAATGATCACAACAACAATGATCAGGGCGATGAAGATGAGCCCGATAATTGGTGGGCTGAGTATGTCGAACATCGCTACTGGCGTCCTTTCCTTCCGCACAGGTTTAATCCTGGCGACGGTAATCCGTTCTAATCATATGATAAAGTTGCACAATGTCAAGGGTATTGAGAGGCAATCATGCCGATTGTAGCACGTCAAACGCTCAGGAGAGTGTAAAGTTGGTGAGTTTGTAGAGTGTGCGTAGAGGTATGGTATAATCGTTAGGTTACTTTTACCAGGAGTATTCGAGATGAAAGAGTTATTTCGCCGCGCCCCAAAGCAATTTACGCCGGGCATTCGCACCAACGAAGTGCAGATCCCGGATAATATGTGGGTCAAGTGTTCTTCGTGCGGTGAACTGACCTATGCCAAACAACTGAACGATAATCTAAAGGTTTGTAAGTGTGGTTTTCATATGCGGCTCAACTCGCGTGAGTGGCTTGGGTTGCTTGATGAGGACTCCTTTTCAGAAGAAGATACGACACTCGCCCCTACTGACCCACTTGGGTTTGTGTCCA
>JANLSE010000558.1:0-7997 GCA_031362265.1 Roseiflexaceae bacterium | reverse complement strand
CGTACTAAGTTCAAGCAAAACTCACGCGTGTTGGTCTGCCCGATGGCGCTAATATCACACGAGATGAAATAGCTACCCTCGGCGACAAACTGCGGTAGATGGGCAGCATCCAGCACTTCAATCAGCAGAGCACGCCGCTCTTCATATTCATGAACCAATTGCTCATAATAGCCATTTGTTGGTGCGAGTTCCAGTGCAACAGCGGCAGCTTCTTGTAGTGGAGTGGAGGTTGCAAATGTCACCCACTGGTGCGCAGCGCGTAGCGCCTGATTAAGATGAGCTGGCCCAATCGCCCAGCCGATCTTCCAGCCAGTGACACTAAATGCCTTGCCGATACTATTCAGGGTGAGCGTACGATCCCACATACCAGGCAATTCGGCCAGCGAGACATGCACCGCATCACCGAATACGAGCCGATCATAGACCTCATCAGTAATCGCAATAACATCATATTCCTGGCAAAGCCCGGCGATCAGTTCGAGTTCTTGGCGCGTAAAGACTTTACCGGTTGGGTTATGTGGGGTGTTCAGCAAGATTAACTTAGGGCGCTGTGCAAACGCAGCACGCAACTCGTCTGGATCGAATGCCCATACTGAAAAGGGGTTATGTGGTGTTGCTGGCGGGTGAAGGCGCACCGCGAGTGGAATCCCACCTGCCATGGTGATATTCGGCGTATACGAATCGTAGGCTGGCTCGAAGATCAGCGCACTATCGCCAGGGTTAAGCAGTGCCAGCATGGCATCGAACAGTGCCTCGGTGGCACCACTTGTTACACTCACTTCGCTCTGCCAGTCGATCTCACGGCCATGCTGGCGTTGCCATTCCGCTGCCGCCGCCTTACGGAGACGTGGTAGACCCGGCATGGGCGCATATTGATTGAGATCGGCAGCAACTGCCGTAGCAACCGCGTGTTTCACAAAATCAGGGCCAGCAAAATCTGGGAAGCCCTGGCCGAGGTTAGCAGCATTATGCTGCAGCGCCAGCGCACTCATCTCAGTGAAGATTGTCGTGCCAAACCCGGTAACCCGCGCCGCGCGAATATCACGCATGGTCTGCTCCTATAGTAGGGATAGTTTCGTAGCACTATCATACCATAGGAGACGTGGCGGAGACCGCAATGCTGGGTGGCTTATTATGTGCGCAGGGCTACCTCAAGTGAAGCGTAGGATTGAAGCTGGCGCAAATCGACACCCAGGCTAATGATGCTTTGGGCGATTTCGGGGCGCACACCCACGATACCAGTTTTCGCACCAAGCAACTGAACCATCTGAGCCAACTGAATCAGCATCGCAGCAACATGCGTATCGATCAGTGGAACCCCACTGACATCCAGTAACACTTTGGTAGCACGCTGCGAACTGACAGTCGCGAGGCTCATCTCAATAATCAGTTGTGCACGGGCGCTATTGATTACGCCAATCAGCGGGATCAGCAGCACCCCGTGCCCAAGTGGAATGACTGGACAACCCAGATCACGCACCGTATCTGCAAGCGCACGCTCACGATCAAACGCGGTATGTAACTCAGCCCGCTCACGCTCTAACTGATCAAGCAGCGCGCGATTATCCAGACGTACACCAAGTAGCTCGATCCAGCGCGATGATGTGTCGAAAAAGCTCAAATTGCTGCTGTATGTTAGGCCAAATGCGATCATACCCCAATCGCGTTGCGTTGTGCGAATCGCCGCAAGGTGAATAACATCAGCGGCAGGAAGCGCATCAGGCAGGGGTGGAAATGCCTCACATGTAATCTGCGGAGCCTGCCTGATCGGTAGATTCGGAAATGAGCCAGCAATACTGAGCATGCCGCCGGGCTCCTGCTGCCACAGGCCCAGGTAGGCCCATGCAATGCCCTCATGTTGCATCCATGCCAGCGATTGAACCTGCCGATCCGAGGCTGAGACAAGATCCGTGGTCAATCGATTACTGCTATAGGTCAGATCCTCAATTTCGAGCAACTGCTGGGCGCTCGCGCCAAGGCTGATTGAGAGCAACTGATCACGCAGACGTTGCAGCCCAGCACGCAACTGGTATACACACGGCTCTCCTAGCTCAACTGATTCTGCGTTAGTAGCTGCGGCAAGAATGTCGAGTAGTTGACCAATTACATGCGGGTGGGCGGCTGTCTCACTCGCCTCGATCCACGCCTGCCGTAACGCTGAATCGGATATTGCATAGCTATTTTCGCTTGATGCCAGCGCGGCAACAACTGCATTCACGCCTGGCCAAAACGACTCAGGCGGCATTGATGTTGGCAGCACTGCTGGATGCCTGAGGGCGCTAACAAGCCTTCGGGCCAGCGCATCCTTCCAGGCATCTGAGCCAAACGCCAGATCTGTTTCCACTGGTGCAGCCAACGTATTGCCAGTATCGACTAACCGAAGTGCGGGTGTTCCGCATGATGCACGAACAATCAGGTGTGTTGCTACCTCAATCGTAACAGGTTTGAGCGTTGGATCAGCAATCTGTAGCAGCAGTTGCCGCGTTGCAGCACGGCCCAACTCTAGGTAACTCTGGCGAACGGTTGTGAGTGGTGGGGAAGTGTCCTGCGCCTCAGGGTCATCATCAAATCCAACAATCGCCATATCTTCTGGAACCCGCAGCCCACGTTCCTGCAGTGCCTGCATGATGCCATAGGCCATAAGATCATTCCCTGCAATGATCGCAGTAGCAAATATTCCAGAGGCAAAGAATGTTCTTGCAGCTTCATACCCGGCTTTATCAGTACTGGCCGTAGCCTTCACAACCAGATGCTCATCAAATCGTATTCCTGCAGCGGCAAGCGACTCACGATATCCTGTGAGCCGTTCAAGCATATCCGATTGTGCAAAATTGCCAATAAACGCAATATGCCGATGGCCAAGACTAATCAGATGTGTGCAGGCGGCCTGTACACCACCGGCATTATCCGGCTTCACAATACTTGTATCCGGAACGTGGTGAGAGATCGTCACAAGCGGTTTGCCACTAGCGGCAATCGCCTCAGAACCCTCACTCCCAACAACTGTCACCCAGCCGTCGATATGTTGCGCTGCTAATCGGCGGGTTAGTGTATCGGCGAGTGGTGCCTGAACGATCAGCATGCGCATGCCATGCTGGCGCAGAATATCATAAACACCAGCGCGCAACTGGCGAAAGAAGCGGCCATCAAGATATTGTGAATGAAAAGCGATTGTATAGGGTTGCTTGCTTGATGACATCAAACTTCCTTCACTCATAAGTACGATTCAGTATAGGAGGAATCGAAGGCGGCAATATTCTCCAAATCGAACCGGTTCGATTGCAACTTGATCAACAGTACATACAAGATCGAATGCTTCAATAACGAATTCGTTAGGTCAGCAGGCGCGGTTCGATGGTATACTGCACCTTGGTATTGGTGGGGTTGAGGATGGAGGTGAAACAACCAGAAGCAATATGAAGCGCATGAGCTGCGAGTTATCGCAGTCGACGAGGAAGAGGTTCCCTGCCGCACAGCAGGGCTAAGGGCGTAAGCCTGAACATCGACAGATCAGCGGATGCCTCTCCGGTGTACCACCACTGGTAAGCGCCCCGGCAAATCCACCGGCAACGGGCGGGACAAATCGGGCGCAGTGTCAATCGATATAGTGTGCTCAGGGCCTCCCATACCCCGAGGTCTTGGCTACCTTTCATGCAGAACTAAGAACTAAGAACCAAGAACCAAGACATGCAATCGAACCATGGTGTCGCTATATTGGCGCTATGGTTTGGTTCTTGGTTCTCGCCTCTTGGTTCTCCTCAAAAAGGAGTACCATATGTGTGGAATCGTCGGATATATTGGGCCACGTGAGGCCACTGAATTAATTGTTGGCGGGCTCAGCAGGCTCGAATATCGTGGCTACGACTCGGCCGGTATTGCGATTGATAATGGCAATGGCAGTGAGCTTCAACTGCGCCGCAGTATTGGCAAGCTCTCAAATCTGGTTGCGCAACTACGCGAACAGCCCACCAATGGCACACGCGGCATCGGCCATACACGCTGGGCCACGCATGGTGGTGTCACCGAAGAGAATGCCCATCCGCATCAGGATGCCTCAGGCGAGATCGTTGTCATCCAAAACGGGATTGTCGAGAACTACCTGCAACTCAAGGGTATGCTTGTCGCCCGTGGGCATAGCTTCCGCTCACAAACCGATACCGAGGTGATTGCACTACTCCTTGGCGATCACTACCGCGCTTGCGGCTCATTGGAAGAAGCTATGCGCCGTACCATGGCGGAATTGCGTGGTGGCAATGCTGTTGTGGCAATGTCGCGCCGCGAGCCAGAGCACCTAATCATTGCACGGCTTGGCAATGCGGGCGGAATCGCGATTGGGTTGGGCGAGGGTGAGACCTTCATTGCTTCAGATGTGCCTGCCATCCTGGATCATACCCGCCGGATCATGTTCCTGGAGGATCATGAACTAGCCGTGATCACACCAAGCGGTGCAGTTGTCTCCAAACTGGATGGAACGCCAGTGAAGAAGGGCATTACTGTCGTGCAGTGGGATCCGGTCTCGGCAGCACGTGGCGACTACAAACATTTTATGCAGAAAGAAATCTACGAGCAACCACGCGCCCTGACCGATGTGCTACGTGGGCGGGTTGATCTAGAGGCCGGGCAGGTTCTTCTGGATGAACTGACCGTGACCGATGAGGAGTGGCGTAAGGTTGGGCGGATCTCGGCAGTGGCATGTGGCACCGCCTGGCATGCATGCCTGATCGGGAAATTCCTGATCGAGACCCTTGCGAAAGTGCGCGTCGATGTCGATTATGGCTCGGAGTTCCGCTACCGCGACCCGTTGCTTGGCCCGGATTCATTGGTGCTGGCCGTGACTCAAAGTGGCGAGACTGTTGACACACTCGCGGCAATGGAAGAGGCGCGTGCCCATGGTGTCAAGAGTATCGCGATTGTCAATGCGGTTGGTAGTCAGGCCGCACGTGTCGCCGATGGTGGGCCGCTCTACCTGCATGCCGGGCCAGAGATTGGCGTCGCCTCGACCAAAGCCTTCACCACCATGTTGGCAGCCAACTATCTACTGGCACTCCGAATCGCCCAGGCGCGCCAAACGCTCACACCTGCCGAGATTCGTGAGCATATCCAGGCACTGATTGAGCTACCTGGCAAGGTTGCCAGTATTCTGGAGCAACACACGATCTATGAAGAACTGGCCGAACGTTACCACCATGCCACCGACGCGTTATTCCTTGGCCGCCAGATCAACTACCCAATCGCATTAGAGGGCGCACTCAAACTGAAGGAGATCAGCTATATCCACGCCGAGGGTTACCCGGCTGGTGAGATGAAGCATGGCCCGATCGCCCTGATCGACAAGGAGCTTCCGGTGGTCTGTATCGCCGTGCAGGATGGCGTCTACGAGAAGATGATCTCCAATATCGAGCAAGTACGCGCACGTGGCGGCCAGGTCATTGCAATCGCCACCGAAGGTGACACCCTCATCCGCAATAAGGCCGATTATGTGATTGAGGTACCTGCAACCCTGCCACTCCTCACCCCGATCCTGAGTGTCATCCCCCTGCAACTCATGTCGTATTATATTGCCGTTCGGCGTGGCTGTGATGTCGATCAACCGCGTAATCTCGCGAAGAGTGTGACCGTGGAGTAGCGAGGGGACGGGATAAGGAACGGAAACGCAAAGACGCAAAGACGCAAAGACGCAAAGGCTTAAGGGCATGGATCGCCATGATAAGCCGTTGTAGGGGCGAACCTTGTGTTCGCCCGCAATGATAGCAGCGAGGGGCGATGAGGGCGAACACAAGGTTCGCCCGTACGATGATTGGGCAGGGATCGCGATGATCGGACATTGTTGGGGCATTGTCGGGGGGACACACGTGTTCGCCCGCACTGATTGGGAACGAAGGGGATTGTTTATAAGCGAGGGCGATGAGGGCGAACACAAGGTTCGCCCGTACGATGATTGCCATGATGGCGATGATCGGGCATTGTTGGGGCGTTGTTGGGGCGAACATGAGGTTCGCCCGCAATGCGATACAATGCGGACACAATGATGGACCGTGCTAGTCAATGAAAAATCGTAGATCTATCCGTTTACATACCTACAACTACGCCAGCGCAGGCGTATACTTCATCACCATAGGTGCGCATGTGCGCCAGCCGTGGTTTGGTGATGTATATGATGACATCATGCAGCCTAATGACGCCGGCCACATGGTATATGCTGAGTGGCAAAACCTCGTAATGCGCTTCCCTCAGGTTAAGCTTGATACGTTCATCGTTATGCCTGACCACATCCACGGCATTATAAGCATTACTGCTGACACAGTACCTACGCCAGAACCACAATCCAATGAGCGGCCAAACGGTACGAGCACGGGCAGTATTGGCCGTATCGTCCAGGCGTTTAAGTCAATCACAACAAACAACTATATTCAGGGCGTACAGCAGCATGGCTGGCTACCGTTCTCTGGTAAACTCTGGCAACGTAACTACTATGAGCATATTATTCGCAATGAACAGGATCTCCAACGCATACGCGAATATATACTGTGTAATCCATCGCGCTGGAGACAAAAACCGTAATATGTGGTGTTGTCGGGGCGAACCTTGTGTTCGTCCACAATGCGAACAATGCCGACGCGATGCTGACGCAATGATGGACGATGAGGACGATGATCGGCGGCGAGGGCGATGATCGGCGGCGAGGGCGAACACGAGGTTCGCCCGCAATGATCGGCAATGATCGGCAGCGAGGGCGAACACGAGGTTCGCCCGTACGATGAACGGGCATTGATAACGATGATAGGGCATTGTTGGGACGTTGTTGGGGCGTCGTAGGGGCGAACCTCGTGTTCGCCCACAATGCGCACCAATGCAGACGATGATGGACGGCGCACACGATGATGGACAGCGAGGGCGAACACAAGGTTCGCCCGTACGCAGCGAAGGCATTGATTGGACGTTGTCGGGGCGAACCTTGTCAGACGCGGCTGGTCAAAGCTGTCCAACCAACCTGAAGAGGCGCGTTCGTAGCATTGTCTCATCGCCTATGGGGATGAGCGTCAGCAACAGTTCGTCGATTCCGGATGCCAACAGCTCATCCAGTCGTACGGCAATGGCCTGCTCATCGCCCATGATCACCAGATCGTTCAGTAACGCATCGCTTAGGCTACCATCTACCAAGGGATAACCGGCGGCGGCAAACATGTTGGCGAAGAAGGGCAGGCGGGTATAGTAGGCCAGGCGCTGTCTGGCGACGGCACGCACGGCCACTGCATCGGAGCTAGGTGCGACCCACATATGTGCCACCAACGGTGGTGGTGGCCTCCGGGCGGCAAGCGCACCCTCGCGCAACGCCGGAGGGGCGATGTCGAGCAGGTAGGACACCGGGCAATTCCATGAGATCGCGCCATCGGACACCTCGCCGGCTAGCCGGAAGGCACCCGGCCCGAGCGCCGCGATCAACAACGGGACGCGCGGTGTGCTCGTGAACTCCGCCTTTGCAGTAAAGAAGCGCCCATGATGATCAACGGTCCCATCCCAAAGTGCGGCACGAAGCACATCGACATATTCCTTGAGCTGTGCAAGCGGTGCCTCCATCAGCAGGCCATAGGTTTCTTCGATCACTAGACGATGGCTCGGCCCGATACCGAGGCGCAACCGGCCTGGACCAAGCCCTGCGACGGTCGCCGCCTGCTGTGCCAGCGCCAGAGGATGGCGGGGATAGGTCGGCACGATTGAGGTGCCAACTCGGATACGCTCGGTTCGGCTGAGCGCTGCGGCATAAATAGTGAGCGCGTCGAGGGAGACCGGATTTTGATACATCCAGATCTGCTCCACCCCGGCTGCCTCGGCTTCTTCGATCGCTGTGATGAGCGCCGATGCCTCGCTCCCCTCGACCACAACACCGACACGCTCTCGTCGGGTGCGTGGTCGCGTGTTCCCTGTGGTCGAGTCTTGCTGCTGGCTCATCACTCATCCCCTGTATGTTGCTTCGAGTTCAGCGTACAAACTCGATA
>JANLSE010000546.1:0-4660 GCA_031362265.1 Roseiflexaceae bacterium | reverse complement strand
TGGGTGAATCATTATAATGTTATACCTGGCCACCCAAGTGCCTTGATCGTCGATAAGTATTTGCCTGGTGGGAAACGACCGAAAATCTTGTTCAATCCGGCGAATGGGCGGCCTGCATTCCCGCTTCTGCGACCCCATATTGGGAAGCGACCACCATTTGCACCTAATGGCCATTCCGGCGCACCCTACCTTGGGGAAGGCGGCGATCAGGCGCCATCAGGTGTTGCACCGGGCACCCCTGATCCATGGGCGAACCGGCCCGATACAATCTGCCCGACCGGTGCTCCAACACGCCACTACAATGTGGTTGGTCTTCCAGTGCCAATCCAAACCACTCGTGGTGGTCAGGTTGACCCACTTGGCGCGCTGTTTGTGCTTGCCCAGGACAAGGAAGGGGTTTTGGCTGGCACGAAGGCACATGATCCACTGGCATTGCGCGGCAATATTGGTGACTGTATTGCGCTTACGTTAGTGACTGAAGAGACAGACGGCGGTGAAGAAGTACCATATGCTAAGAATAACATCCATATTCATCACGTACAGTTCGACACACAGGCATCGGATGGAGTCATTGCAGGTTTCTCGTTCGAGCAGTCGGTACGGCCTTACAAGATTGTGGATCCACAGTTGAGCGTAGCTGCGCATGTGGGCGATACTACAATTAACGTCACGAATGCGGCCAAGTTCCAACCAGGCGTTTGGATAGCGATCGGTATGGGTCTTGAGAGCATTGAGATAAACCAGATTGTGACCATCACAGGGAATACGCTTAACTTGAAACGGCCGATCAGCAATGAGCACGCTGTAAATGAGTGGGCAGGTACAGAATTCGTGCAGTATCGCTGGTATCCCGATGTCGCTCTCGACAACATCTTCTTCCATGACCATGTAAATGGTATCTTTGGTTGGAGCCATGGTATGGTTGGTCAGTTTATTGTTGAGCCAGTCGGTTCAACGTACCACGACCCAGTGACAGGCGAGGAGATCAGGTCGGGCGCAATTGCCGATATTCACACCAATAATCCACTCATCCCAGGTGTCATCGATGGCAGCTTCCGTGAGATGGCACTTTGGACAATCAATGACCATAATCCAGTTGAGGCGACGTTTAACTTGCGTGCTGAGCCATGGGCAGATCGTATAGGCGATCCATCCTTACGCTTCAGTTCCTATAAATGGGGTGATCCGTTTACGCCATTACCACGCGCGTATCCTGGCGACCCATTTGTTATCCGTAATATCAATGTTGGCCAAGGCACGAACACCCTGAGTATCGATGGGCATCGCACCTTCTGGGAGCCACGCTATCTCGATGCCTTAGGTGTTGAGTCCAGCCCAGTCGATACAATCCACTCAGGTATCTCGGAGCGGTTTACGCTTATCCTGGATGGTGGGGCTGGTGGGCCTGCAAAGACACCAGGTGACTATATCTACCACGATGGTGAGAACCGGCGCTTCCAGGATGGCGCATGGGGTATTCTGCGCGTCCTGCCAGGGCTAGTGAGCGATCTGCAGCCACTGCCAGGAACCAATGTGGGCGTAAACGGCAGTATACCAACACAGAATAATGATCGTCCACCCGTGGTGAGTGACCCAGGCAACCCATGCCCGGTGAATGCGCCAACGCGCACATTCCAGATCAGTGCTGTGAATGTGCCTAGCATCAGTGGCGGTAACCAGGATGGCCGCAAAATGGCATTTGTGACAACTGCACAGGCCGCAGCAGTTCTCAATAAGCAACTCACGCCCGAACCTTTGGTGCTGCATGCCGTTGCAGGCGAGTGTGTAGTTGTACAAATGAAGAACCAGCTCACCGGATCGCGCGCTTCATTCCATATGGGTGGCCTGCTCCGTGATATCAACTCTAGTGGCATCAATATTGGCTTCAACCCCGAACAGACCGTGATAAGTGGTCTGACACGTACCTACAAGTACTATATTGATCGCAAGAACCTTGAGAGTGTGATGATCTCGGATTTCGGTGGCGATAATACCGGCTGGGAGGGCCTGTATGGTGCGCTGGTTGTTGCGCCACCCGGAGCAACCTTTACAAGCCCGAACACAGGCCTGCCAACTTCAATTGGTTCGCAAGTGGATGTGCATGTGCCAAATACTGCCGGTTATCGCGACTACACATTGATCCTTGCCGATCAAGATCCACGTATTGGCCAGAACCAGATGCCTTACCCAGCCGATATTCGTGGGCCAGCGCTGATTAACTATCGAACCGCCGCTGGTCGGGCCGACGACGCGAATATGTTCAGTTCATTGGTATATGGAGATCCGCAAACACCGCTCTTGCGTGCCTATGCTGGTGATCACATGAAAATCCATGTGTTAGGTGCCCCAGCCAGTGAGCAGTTACATGTCTTTAATCTGGGTGGCCACTCCTTCCCATCGGACATGTATATTGATCACGCGACGCAGGTTGAGAGTCGTGCGGTTGGGCCGTGGGAGAAGTTCGATGCATGGATAACGGCCGGCGGAGTAACCAATGAAGTCGGCGACTACTTCTATGGCGACCTGCGTAAGCCGTTTACTCAGGGTGGTATGTGGGGGCTCCTCCGCGTCCTGCCGAATGTGTGTGGGGCGAATCTGCCACTCCCAATCGCATGTCTGGATGCGGTAGCACCAACTGCGACACCAACTGCTAGCGCAACGCCAACATCAGCGCCAACATCGACACCAACGGCAACACCGGTAGCGACATCAACGCCAACGGCGACATCGACACCAACGGCAACACCGGTGGCGACATCGATTGCGACGTCGACACCAACGGCAACGCCAATCGCGACGTCAACGCCAACGAAGACGCCAGTGGTGCCAACGAAGACGCCGAAACCCACACGGACACCAGTTCGTACCGCAACGCCGACGAAGACGCCCGCGCCGGGGTCAACGTCAACACCGACACCTGGACCAGTAGCGATCCAGATGACGATGAGCCTTGTGGTGCCAGCTATGGCGGATGGAAATGGCTACTACATGACAATCACGAGTCAGACTGCTGGGCCAATTACGGCAGGCTGGACATTCGCAGGTGCTCAACAGGCAACACTCGCGATTTACGCAGGCAACCCGTTTAGTGGGGATCCAAACCCATCGACGACGAGTCCATCTGGAAACGCGCTCGCGATTGTCTCTGGTACGCAAACGTCATTCACTGCAACAACTACGGTTCAGCCAGCAGGCACCTATACAGTCTACTTCTTCGCCAAGAAAGCTGTGCCGGTGCGTGCGGGTTCGATCAAATACATGGTATTGCAGTAGATGATTGAGGGTTAGGCACGATGGAAAGCGGAAGGGTTAGTAGGTTGTACCTACTAACCCTTCCGCTTTGATCTCAGAATAATTCGCGACCGACGCGCGCCCCATCGATCATTGAGAGGCGTAGATTACGTGGTGCGAATGCATCGCCAATCAGGTGAAGGATGGGCGGATGTGCCCACTGCTCATTCGATTCCTGAAGTGCATGGTATAGCTCATCGCGGGCATGGCCGCCAGCGGAGAAGATAACCGTATCGGCTGGAACATCCCACTCAACCGTTGTTAGCATATGCCGCAAACGAACACCAGTTGGTGTCACTGCTACTGGCTCAGCGAGTACCGTAATTGTCACACCCTGAGTCAGCAGGCGCTCATAAAGCTTTGCGCGGATGGTTGTGCCAATATCTTCGCCCAAGCTGTATTGGCGGGTAACGATTTCAATGGAATGGCCCGCAGCGCTGAGCACATCGGCTAGCTTGGGAGCGGGTGTATAGCCGGTTTCATCCACGATCAGGCAGCGCTGCCCAATTGCAGTATCGCCTGCTAAAACGGCAGCAACAGTAGTAACATGTGCGAGTTGTGCGCCTGGGAGCTGCGGAATACGTGGTGCGGCACCTGTAGCGACCACAACCGCATCCGGCTGAAGCGCACGAATTGTGCCGACCACAGCCTCTTCTTCAACATGAATGGTAACACCAAGCGCACGAATCTGGCGCTCAAGCCATTCGATTACATTTGTATATGCTTCCCAACCTGGAGCGCGGCAAGCGACCCGGATCGCGCCCCCGAGTACGGCATTGCGTTCCAGCAGGGTGACGCGATGGCCACGCGCTGCAGCAACACGCGCTGTTTCCATGCCAGCTGGGCCGCCACCAACGACAACCACATGTTTGGGTTTCGCTGTTGTTTGGAGGGTACCCCATTCGCGTTCACGGCTAATAACCGGGTTTTGCACGCAGCCAACAGGCATTCCCATATAGAGCCTATCGATACACCCTTCACTTGTGCCCATACAAACCCGAATCTGGTCGATCTGTCCGGCGTGAGCTTTGTGTGGCAGTTCGGGATCAGCAATCAGTGCGCGGGTCATACCAACAAGATCGGCAGCACCACGAGCTAATACCTCCTCGGCTTGTTGTGGGGTGATAATACGCCCGGTGACAATGACTGGGGTCTTCACCAATGTGCGAATATGGGCGGCGAGTGGCACAAAGCTACCGATGCCATAGTAGGCTGAGGGAATGTTCCAGCCACGTGAGCGGAAGGTTGAGATTGTGCCGCCGGTAATCGTGAAGTAGTCGAGTAATCCAGTTGCATCGAGGCGGGTGATGATCTCGATCAGCTCCTCGGGTGTAATCCCCCCTGGAATGAGGTCGTCGGCTGAAACACG
>JANLSE010000481.1:0-2258 GCA_031362265.1 Roseiflexaceae bacterium | reverse complement strand
AAAGAGTTGTCTAATGTGTGTTAACGCACGCGTTAACTTTTGATCGCTCTGTGATGCACTGTCTTGATAGTTGGTTGCTTCGGTAGTTGCTTGTGGGTCGAAAATCGGGAAAATGGCCTCCAGTGTCTGTGCCATTTGTTGCCCAACACCACTTACGGGATGAGCATATGTGCGTTCCATCTCCCGCACAGAGTGGCCAGCACGCTCGGCGATATTTGGCCATCCGAATCCTTGTGCAACCAGTTCGCTGATGTTGGTGTGTCGGGTGTCGTGGTAGCGAGCCTTGCCATATTGAGCAAGTTCTGCCGGTGTACAAACATCCTTCAGGAGCTTTCGCAGTACCGCTGTGGCCTGATGGCGCTCGACAGGCTGCCCAGTTTCAACATTGGCCGCAACGTATTCCGGCATGGGATAGCCTGCCAATTGTGCAGTATCAGCCTGCATCCGTTGATGGCGTTTGAGCCAGGCCAGCCGGACACGATCAATCGGGATAGCGCGTGCTTTTCGTGTTTTCGTGTCTCCACGTCGCCAGCCAGCAAAGCCTGGCTTCATCGTGCCATCGATAGTAATAACACCAGTGTTAAAATTGATATCAGCCCAGCGCAAGGCGCATGCTTCGCCTGGCCGTACTCCTGCTCCGAACGCGAGTCCGATAAGGATGCCAAGCGGGTGATGCTGTGCTGCTATCTGGAGACGCGTAGCGAGATCTGGCGGAATAACGATATGAGTCGTCCGGTTGAGTTTCGGTAATTGAATGCCTTTGAATGCCGGGTGCTCTTTGCCAATGGCGATCTTCAATGCCGCAAAGTAGGGGCGGATCGTTTTGGGCGTGCAATCCTTGACAAGCTTGTCAATCGCACCCTGAAGATCGTCGTGGGTAATTGTTCCCGTGCGGGTATCAGCACCAAGCACGGATTGCCATTTGTGATAAGCGGCGCTGTACACATGGTGAGTACCAAGCGCCTCCTCATCTTGGTATTTGGCATTTGCAAGGGCCGTCTCGCATAGTTCTGCGAGCGTTGGGCCAAGCTCACGCGCCATGCGGCGCGCTGGGTGGTTGACACCAGCCCGTAACGCGGCAACCTGCTCTAGCACCTCTTTGTGGTCTTTGCTCTGACACTTATGGCGCTTGCCTTCAATCGTAACCCACTGACGCCACATACCAATACTCTCATGCCAGTGTGGTACACCGGAACGCGAACCTGGGCCAATGCCCTTCTGTTCTTTCTTCTTGCGTGTCACTTCTTACCTCGCTTCCGAGGTTGGAACGCACCGGGAAAGTGGGTATCAAGATAATCGAGCAAGCTTTGCCACGAAATGGTGAGCGCCCGCCCGAAACGATACGAGACAATTTCACCCGTGCGCAAGCCATCACGGATATTGCGCATGAGTGTATCCCTGCTAATCCCTAGGAGATCAGCGGCCTCGGCGATGCGCACGAACGGCTTGTCACTGGCTGGGGTGGGTTGAACTGCAACAGACATACGCACCTTCTTGTTGGGTGCCTACGTCGGGGGAGTTTGAGGGCAATCGAGGAAAGGGAGAAGTGTGGTCTTGACAAGAACAGCACACCCGTGTTATTCTATGTCTGCTGGGCCACAATCTATTGTTTTCCTCGACTGCCGCCTGCGTGTTCCGACGTAAGGCGGCTTGTCATTACCTGGCATTAACTATAGCACCCATGTTCTGGTGAGTCAAGCGGCAAATTGCAGGAATTTCCTCGTTGTCACATTGTCAATACAAATGGTCACAGTGCGGTAGAAAGCAGTAACAAAGTGTATGTATGATACTACATGGCTTTACACTTCTAATAATGATAAACACGATTGTGACGCCATCCGGTATGCTCATAGCGCTTCGCAGCCTTGGGTAGTCTCTCCATCAGCCTGTTCTACGGCACGCACGATCTATAGATAAAGCTAATAGGTGCTATTGGTTTTCCTAATAGAGCTAGCCGCCTTGCAGCGCCTAGCAAATGGTGCCATTCATACACACGTGCTGCTGCTCAGCACCCAGCGCGGCGCGCTTTTGAGCGAGCGCCGTGCGCCAGGTGCGGGTCAGACGCCACCACCGCCAATAGGACGAATAGACAATCGTGCCCTCGCGTATCGAGCGCAGCTCAGGCCGGGTTAAGGCCAGCGCGTTGGGCTGGTACATCACCAGTGTCCGCCAATCAGCGACTTGGCTGGGCTGGGTTTCCAGAAACAGACACAGCGACTCGAGATTATCGAGCGCGGCGTTGGTCGTCGGGTACCAGG
>JANLSE010000467.1:0-4897 GCA_031362265.1 Roseiflexaceae bacterium | reverse complement strand
GAGGCAAATCGGGTGTAATACGAGTACCACCACAGCTTTTTGTTGCTCCTGAGCCGATCGTTGCAGGGTTTCTGCGCGGGTATTTCGAGGGCGATGGATATGTGGGAGAGTCAGGCCTTCAGGTGCGTTCGGTTAGCTTGCCAATGCTGAAGGATGTTCAGCTACTCTTAACCCTGTTTGGCATACCTTCTGCCATTCGAGGTGGATCAGCTGATCCACGCGGCTATGCACCGCGATACACGCTAAAGATCATGGGGGATCGAAGTAAGCAGACGTTCGAAAACCGAATCGGTTTCCTTTCTACAAAAAAGCGACAAGCTCTTCGAAAACTGCTCGAAAGAAGCCACGACAAAAGCTCTTCGGAAGCCCTTACTCTGCCAAAGGTATTCAACATAACCGAGATTAAGGACAACCTGTATGCTGCAAATCGCCAAGAGAATGGGCGTGTCAATCAAGCCACGCTAACATTTGCATCAAAGGTGAATAGGCTGAAGCGCAATGTAACGTTGTCACGGGCTGAGCGTCTCAGCGCAGTATTACCAATAACAAATAATAGTCCTACCGCATCGTTTATTCATGAAGTAGTAGCAGCACAATATTATGAGGTACAGGTGACTGCAATTGTGGATGCGCCTGCGGTACCGATGTATGATATTGCAGTGGATGATGTTCAGCAGTATCTAGCACAAGGGGTTGTTGTTCACAATTCGACTGACCCGAACCTCCAGAACATCCCTACCCGCACCGAGGAAGGTCGCGAGGTGCGGCGCGGTTTTGTTGCGCAGCCAGGGCACTGCTTCGTTGCCGCCGATTATTCGCAGATCGAGCTACGCGTATTGGCGCATATTACACAGGATGAAGCACTGATGGAAGCGTTCCGTGCTGGCCATGATATTCATGCCGCAACGGCAGCGCGCCTGTTTGGGGTATTTCCCGAGAGCGTCAGTAAGAATCAGCGCCGCATCGCAAAAATGACGATCTTCGGGATTGTGTATGGTATCAGTTCATTTGGCTTGGCCCAGCGTACCGATATGAGCCGCAGTGAGGCTCAGAACATGATCAATGGTATTTTTGAAACGTATCCAGGCATTCGCACCTATATCGATGAGACATTGGCACGTGGGCGTGATTTAGGGTATGTGCAATCGCTATTTGGCCGCCGGCGCACCATGGCCGATCTACGCGCCAGTGGCCCACGCCGTGCGGCTGCCGAGCGTGAGGCGATCAATGCACCCATCCAGGGTACTGCCGCCGATATCATGAAGCTCGCCATGATTCGGGTCGATCAAGCACTGCGTGAATCGGGCTTACAGGCACGCCTGCTGCTCCAAGTGCATGATGAGCTGATTTTCGAATGCCCGCTGGAGGAAGCTGAGCAACTGGGCGAGCTTGTGAAGCGCGAGATGGAAAACGCCTTTACCCTACGCGTCCCGCTGATTGTAGATGTTGAGCGCGGCCAGAGCTGGGATGAAATGATGGAACTCTAGAATGGCATAAGGTGCGAATTGCTACTGTTGCAGGCTATGAAGCACTAATCGCATTCGCGATCGCCGCAATCTTTGAGCCATATTGATCGCCAGGACTGGCCCATCCTTGTCCAGTTGGGTTATGTGCTTTGCCAAGCTGCTTAATGCTTGGCGTACTACCACGCATATTTGCGGGGAGGTTGCGGTAACTGAGGGCGCGGGTGATCAGTGCTGCCTGAGCAGGAGTTTCACTGCCTGATTTGAGTGTGTAGGCCAGCAGCCGCCCAACATGTGCTGGGATGGCATCGTTCTCCCAGGTTGTGAAGCTGACGCCAAAGCGCCACTGGGATGTGCTTGGGTCAAATGCCCATCCGCTGGTATCGGCTGGCTGATCCGGGCGCTGTTGCCCATTGACGCCAATGCCAGCTGGGTTGCGGCGCGGGCGTGCAGCCCAGAAGCTGCTCAGGTTGCCGGTTTCGTGGATCATCTGTGCAATTGCCAACAGCGGATGAACACCAACTTCACCACAGATGCGTAGATAGCTAGGCACAATGATACCGTGGATATCCTTTGCGGTATACTCGCCGCATGGCCGCTTTACCATGAACGCTGCGATACGCTCGCCATCGATTGACAACTGGCCCAAAATCGAGCTATTTTCATCATACATGTTATGCTCCCACTCTGCACCCATACTCATTCTAGCATAGCATATGCCTAACTTGTGATTATATTCAGTTATGTGCCAACATGTGAGATAGCTTGCAATACTAGAAAAGATGTGCTATTATTTACACGGTAGCGGGATTTAACGATGTGGTATACTTGGGAGGGGTAACATGGGAGTATATATGACATCACAAGAAATAACGCTAAGGCTACCAGCCAAGGTGTACGATCAGGTTCGTAAGGCGGCAGAGCGAGCACAGCGGCCAATTGGTGATCTGATCGCTGAAGCTCTGATTGCTGCCGCTCCAATGATTTCGACACCAACGCATGTGAGTGGGTCACTTGCACAATTGGCATACTTGAATGATGCTGCACTCTTGCAGGTTGCACGTGCGACAGTACAACCATCGCAACGTAATCGATTGACATTTCTCCACGATAAGCAACAACGCGAAGGATTAAGTTTGCAAGAGCAAGATGAGGAACAGTTGCTTTTGGCGCTTTATCGTGAGACCGTACTCGTGCGTGCGCAAGCAGCAGTTTTGCTCAAGCATCGCGGCTATGACGTTCAGGATCCTAGCCAATTTGAGCCAATTGCATGAGTCCTGTACGAATTTCGCGTCAATTGCGTGAGCGAGTGTCACAGACTGCTCGGCATCGATGTGGTTATTGTTTGGTGCCAAGGTCTATTATTGGCCCACTACTTGAAATCGAACATCTCATCCCTGAGGCGCATGGTGGCACATCCAATGAAGATAATCTATGGTTGGCTTGCCCGATGTGTAATAGCCACAAATCGGATCGATTGAATGCAATTGATCCTGAGACTGGTGAAACAGTTCAGCTATTTAATCCACGCGGTGATATATGGAAAGCCCATTTCATGTGGGTTGATGAGGGTTCGACCATACAAGGCATAACTGCAATTGGGCGTGCGACAGTAGCTGCGCTTCAGATGAATCATCCCGAATGATGGCCGCTCGACGATTATGGGTTCAGGTAGGCTGGCATCCCCCAGAAGATAGTTTGCCTTGAGAGAGAAATACTATGCAGATGCATCGCAATACTGATGGTAGCCCCAAGTACACAAATCGCCTGATCAAGGCAACTAGCCCATATCTTCAACACCATGCTCATAATCCTGTTGATTGGCATGAATGGGGTGAAGAGGCCTTTCTATCGGCAAAAGAACAAGGTAAGTGTATTCACTTAAGTGTTGGGTATAATGCATGCCATTGGTGTCACGTTCTGGCGAATGAATCCTTCGAAGATGAGGCTACTGCCCAACTCATGAACGAGCGTTTTATCAATATCAAGGTGGATCGCGAAGAGCGCCCGGATATTGATGGAATCTATATGACAGCGGTACAGGCGATGACAGGTGGTGGCGGTTGGCCAATGACGGTGTTTATGACGCCGGAAGGGATACCGTTCTATGGTGGCACCTACTTCCCGCCCGAGGATCGCCATGGCATGCCAGCTTTTCGGCGGGTTCTGAATAGTGTTGCCGATGCCTACGCCACACGGCGCGACGAAGTAGTTCATGCTGGGCAGGAACTCACCGCACGTATGCGTGATGCAAATACGGTACAGCTCGCTGAGGGCCAGGTTGGGCCAACAACACTCGATGAGGCCTATGCAAATATGCATGGCCAGTTTGATCAGAGTTATGGCGGATTTGGGCATGCGCCGAAGTTCCCGCAGCCAATGGCGCTCGATTTTCTCCTGCGCTATGCCTACCAGCGTGGCCAACGCTTGGCAGGAGAGATGCTTGAAACGACACTGCGTGCAATGGCTGAGGGTGGCATGTATGATCAGCTTGGTGGCGGTTTCCATCGCTACAGTGTCGATGAGCAGTGGCTAGTGCCACACTTCGAGAAGATGCTCTACGATAATGCGCTGCTTGCACGTACCTATATTGAAACGTATCAGGCGACGCGCGATCCATTTTATCGGCGAATTGCTGAGGAAACATTGGATTACATGCTGCGCGAGATGCGTCATACACAGGGTGGGTTCTACTCAACCCAGGATGCCGATTCGCTGCCACATGCCGATGCGCAACATGCAGAAGAGGGTGCATTCTTTGTCTGGGAACTAGCTGAAGTACGTGAACTCCTTGGCGCAGACGCACTGGCGTTTGCTCAACTCTATGATGTCACCGAGCGTGGCAATTTCGAGGGCAAGAATATTCTACATGTGAAGCGCCAACCAGTTGAAGTTGCACGCGTCCTTGGTATGGCGGAGCCTCAAATTGAGGAACTGATTGTGCGTTGCAAGGCTAAGCTGCTGGCAGCACGTGCACGGCGGCCGTTGCCAAATCTAGACGACAAAATCCTCACTGCCTGGAATGGCATGGCACTGCGTGCGCTCGCGCTGGCGGCACGCGCATTTGGGCGTGATGATTACCGTGATGCTGCACGAGATTGTGCGCGTTTTCTGCTGAACCAACTACGTACATACGATAGTATATTGTTGCGCGCATGGCGAGCTGGCTCACCTGGTGCGACCTATGGGTTTCTAGAGGATTATGCGCTATTTGCCGATGGGCTATTGGCGTTATATGAAGCAACCTTCGAGGAACAATGGTTACTTGAGGCGCGCAAGCTGGCGGATGTAATGCTTGCCGAGTTTTGGGATGCCAAGATTGGTGGCTTCTACGATACAGCTGCGAGCCATGAGCAATTGATTGTACGGCCACGTGATACGGGTGATAACGCCACGCCATGTGGTAATTCGGTGGCGGCGGATGTGCTGCTGCG
>JANLSE010000460.1:0-4806 GCA_031362265.1 Roseiflexaceae bacterium | reverse complement strand
CTCAGCCCCGATGGCGCAACCCTGATCGCCTATGAGGGCACCAATATCCGTGCCTTTCGGGCATCGGATGGCACACCACTCTGGGAACTTGCCCCCTCAGCTTCCGACATACGACGTTCAGTCGGCTTCAGGATAAGTGCTGTTGCGTTAAGCCCAGACAATCGCTTCCTGATTGTCGGCGAAGCACGCCAAACCCCTTATTTCATTACGATTCCACACATGAGCCAGATTGCGCTGATCCAGCTCGCCGATGGCGCGATTGTCCGTACGTATTGGGGGCATCAGGATGGTGTCACGTCACTCGCCTTTACCCCCGATAGCAAGATGTTTGTTTCAACGAATAGCGATGAAGTTGCCCGTTGGGATGTGGCACCCCTACCGCCTTGGCTGATCTGGTTGCCAAGTACTGGATTGGCATTCCTGTTCCTCTATGCCGTGTGGGGCATGATTTATCAATGGCTCAAAATCTGAGTGGTACTGTTGAGATTACTAACCAGATCACACCATTGAGTTTTACACCAATTGGCGCAGCTACGGCAGTAGCAAGTTATAGTGGTAGCACAGGTTATACACATGTCACTAGTAAGTGTTACGAAACCTTTGACGGGCGTTTTATCACACTTGGGTTTGGCTTTGAAGCGATCTCGACCGCAGCCCAACGTACGGCTGTTATGTCACGACTGCTGAGTTGGTTGGAGAATGGCGGGACACCGCAGACCACAGGCGCATTCCCCAGCACACCAATCCTCGACACGTTCAACCGCGCCGATGGGCCAGTTGGTGCGAATTGGACTGGTGCGACGAGTACGTTTGCTATCCAGAGCAATACCCTCCAGACCACCCTCAGCTTTGGGAGTACCGACCGGATGCTGTGGGGCACGAGCTTCGACCCCGATCAAGAAGTTTATACCAAACTGAGCACCATTACCGCAACCGCAACCGAAATCGACCTCATTCTGAAGGAAACCGACCGTGGCGATGGGCATAACCTCCTGGAAGTCTGGTACCAACCGCAGCGTGGCACCGTGCAAGTTTGGACCGCACATAACTGGGGAACGTGGATTCAGCATGGAGCCAACATCCCGGTGAGCTTCCAGGCCGGTGACCAGTTTAGCGCACGTGCCAAGGCCGATGGCACCGTCGAGGTGTACAAGAATGGCACACTGGTGGGAAGTGTCACGGTTTCAGCAACTTGGCCTTCACGCGCATCAGGCGGACGGGTTGGTGTCTGGCTCGTGGATGCACCAACAACGGCATATGATGATTTTGGTGGAATGAATATGCCACCACCCTCAAATGCAGGTTCAGGACGCGGTGCCTGGTCGGGGGTCGTTAGGGGGCGCGACGCTCCAAGGCCACAGTGTTAGTAGTCGAGACGAACCGCGGGTTTGGGGCGCGCAGCCCCCACACATCCCCCAATACCTATGCTAAAATAAGAAAATCAGATCACAAGGTACATAGTGTCGCTGACGACCTATATGGAGGACACCGCATGACCACCACCAATGATGCTCCCACAACGATCAGTAGCGAGCATAGCGTGTATACCCCAAACCCACAGATTGTTGAGCAGGCCAATATTACGGCCTATATGCGTAAGAAGGGCTTTACAAATTGGGATGATCTGCATGCCTGGAGTGTTGCAAATAACCAGGAATTCTGGACAGACATGGCCAACCGCCTAGAGTGGTATTCACCATGGGAACAAGTACTGGACGACTCAAACAAGCCATTCTATAAGTGGTTTACTGGTGCGAAATTCAATATTGTCCATAATGCGATCGATCGCCATCTCAAAACTGAGCGCCGCAACAAGCTGGCATTGATCTGGGAAGGCGAGGATGGCAGCCAGCGCACTTTCTCCTATCATGCACTCAACCGCGAGGTTTCCAAGCTGGCAAATGTGCTAAAGAGCATGGGCGTTGTAAAGGGTGATATTGTCTCGATCTATATGCCACGTGTTCCTGAGTTGATGTTTGCCATGTTGGCATGTGCAAAAATCGGCGCAGCGCATTCGGTGATTTATGGTGGTTTTTCAGTTGAGGCACTCCGCGACCGTATTGCCGATGCGCATAGCAAGGTGCTTATCACGGCTGATGGCGGCTATATGCGCGGCAAGATTATTGAACTGAAAAAGATTGCCGACGATGCTATGGATCATAGCCCAACGATCCAGACTTCAATTGTGTTCAAGCGCACCGGCCATAATGTGAATATGACTGCCGGGCGCGATTACTGGTTGCATGATCTGCTTAATCTACCAATCGCATCGCCAAAGTGTGAAACAGTGCAATGCGACTCAGAAGATCCTCTGTATATTCTCTACACGTCGGGAAGCACTGGTAAGCCCAAGGGTGTAGTTCATGTTCATGGTGGCTATGCAGTTGGAATCTCAGCAACCTTCCATATGACATTCGATATCAAGGAGCAGGATCGATATTGGTGTGCTGCCGACCCAGGTTGGGTAACTGGCCATTCCTATATTGTCTATGCGCCGCTGATCGAAGGGGCAACCTCATTTATGTATGAGGGTGCGCCGAACTACCCGTATCCAAACCGCTGGTGGCAATGTGTGGAGAAGTTTGGGATCAATATTCTTTACACCGCACCAACTGCCATTCGCAGCCTGATGCGCTTTGGTGATGCTTGGCCGAGTCGGCACGACTTATCCTCATTACGCCTGCTTGGTTCGGTTGGCGAGCCGATTAACCCTGAGGCATGGCGCTGGTTCTACACGGTCATTGGCAAATCGCAGTGCCCGATCATGGATACCTGGTGGCAGACTGAGACAGGCGCGTTTATGATCACGCCGAACCCAACAACGCCACTGAAACCCGGTTCTGGCACTAAGCCGTTTTTGGGGATTGAGACAGATGTTGTCGATGAGCATGGCAACAGTAAGAAGGCCAATGAGGATGGCTTGTTGGTAGTGAAGAACCCCTGGCCATCAATGATGCGCACCATATTGCACGACCCAGAGCGCTTTAAGAAACAATACTGGGATAGTGAGCCAATTGGCATGTACACGGCTGGCGATTCGGCACGCAAGGATGAGGATGGCTATCACTGGATCATCGGGCGAATTGATGATGTCATTAAGGTTTCGGGCTACCGGCTTGGTACCGCCGAAATTGAGAGCGCACTTGTCTCGCACCCATCTGTGGCTGAGGCGGCTGCAATCGGCCTACCACACGAGATCAAGGGCACAGGCATTTATTGCTATGTTATGCTCAGAGCTGGCTTCACTGGCGATGAAGCACTCGCAGATACACTAAAGAAGCATGTTGGCACCGAAATGGGCCCAATTGCCAGGCCAGAACAGATCACTTTTGTTGCTGGTTTACCCAAAACCCGCTCAGGGAAGATCATGCGACGGGTATTGCGCGCACAGGCACTAGGACAACCATTAGGCGATATCTCGACGCTGGAAGAGTAATTCGACAGCCGCTTTTGTTGCCGAACGCAAAGACGCAAAGAGCGCAAGGGTTCAACGAATAGCTTCACCCAAAAAGTACCTGGCGTCTTTGCGTTTTGCGTTTTAATCCTGTATTTCACGCGATTGCGTTATTTGAATGGGTTTGGAATTATTAGAGGATATATCATGTGGGGAGGGCGTTTCACGGGTTCGCTTGATCAGCGTATGAAGCTCTTCAACGACTCGTTTCCATTCGACCGACGGATGTGGGCTGAGGATATTCGAGGTAGCCAGGCCTGGGCGCGGCAAATCGCGCATGCGGGTGTGATTACCAGCGAAGAACTAGCCGCAATTGATAGTGGGTTAGCGGCGGTGTATGCGGAATTTGCTGCTGGCCACTTTGAGCCCAAGCCATCCGACGAAGATATCCACACGGCGGTGGAGCGCCGCCTTGGCGAAATCGCTGGGCCAATCGCAGGGAAATTGCACACTGGCCGTAGCCGTAATGATCAGGTGGCAACCGATATCCGGCTATGGACACTTGCTGCAATTCAGCGTGTTGATGCGGTATTACAAGAGTTGCAGGAAGCATTACTGGCCCAAGCTGAAGCAGCAGGTGTAGCACTCATTCCTGGCTACACACATATGCAGCGTGCTCAGCCGATCTTATTAGCACACTGGCTGCTCTCGTATTTCTGGCCATTACAGCGCGACCGCGAGCGGCTGGCGGATTGTGCGCGCCGCACGGCCCAATTGCCCTTAGGTTCAGGAGCGATTGCTGGAACACCACTGAAAATCGATCGTGTGGCATTAGCCGCTGATTTGGGGTTTCGCGAGCCAACCGCCAATAGTGTCGATGCAGTTAGTGATCGCGATTTTGTCGCTGAGTTCTTGTTTTGCGCCGCATTAATTGGTGTACATGTGAGCCGCCTCGCTGAGGATATGGTGATCTATAGCACCAGTGAATTTGGCTTCGTTAGCCTCTCAGATGCCTATAGCACTGGCTCAAGCCTTATGCCACAGAAGAAGAACCCCGATTCGTTTGAACTGCTGCGCGGCAAATCTGGGCGCTTGGTTGGGCATTTAATGACTATTCTCACAGTTCTTAAGGGACTGCCATCGGCCTATGATAAAGATTTACAAGAGGATAAAGAGCCACTCTTTGACGCCGCCGATACACTAGAACTAGCACTTCCTGTTGCAGCTGGGGCGATCGCAACCGCAACATTCCACCATGCGCGAATGCGCAGTTTCCTTGACCCAACTATGCTTGCCACAGATTTGGCTGATTATCTAGTTGATCGTGGCGTCCCATTCCGTGAATCGCATAAGATCGCCGGGCTGCTGGTTCGAGAAGCAGAAACCCGTGGTGCGACCCTTACTGATTTGCC
>JANLSE010000440.1:0-20936 GCA_031362265.1 Roseiflexaceae bacterium | reverse complement strand
CGCCGCCTTTGCGCCGTTTGGTGTGTATCTTTCCTATGTCTATTACAGCGTGACGCTACCGAAGGATTTGCTGTCGGCTGCGAAGGTGGATGGTTGCAACGAGTGGCAGCTGTTCTGGTATATTGGCCTGCCCCTGGGGCGGACGATGATCGCCACACTCAGCTTTCTCACGTTCAATGGTGCCTGGAATAACTACTTTTTGCCATATGTTATGCTCAACCATAAAGAAACCTACAACCTGCCTCTGGGCATCGCGGCCTTGATGAACGCGGGCGCAGGATCCCCTTCATTCATGCGAGAATTTCCGATCAATGAGCCCGAAAAGGCGTTGGGTGGTTTGGTGATGATCATTCCGGTGATGATTATTTTCCTGGTGGCTCAGAAATACATTGTTCAGGGCTTGGCTGCCGGTGCCGTGAAGGAATGAGGATAGGAGTCAACCACTATGCCCCTCTCACCTGATCGATTGCCAGATGCGTATCGGCAAATGCTCGTGATCCGAAAATTCGAAGAAGCCATCCGGAGCCTCTATCAGCAGGGCAAAATCCGCGGCTCGTTTCACCCCTGTGTTGGCCAGGAAGCAACTGCGGTAGGGGGATGCTGGGCTGTTCGGACGGACGACTATCTGACTTGTACTTACCGCGGCCATGGGCAGGCCCTAGCCAAAGGCTTGAGCGTGCGGGCCGCTATGGCGGAGATGCTCGGCAAAGCGACAGGATGTTCCAAAGGCAAGGGCGGCTCGATGCATTTCACCGATCCGAGTGTTGGCCTTCTAGGAGCAAACGCCATCGTGGCGGGTGGTCTGCCGCACGCTGCTGGAGCCGCACTTGCTGCACAACTAGAGAAGTCGGATCGAGTGGCTCTGGCCTTTTTTGGAGAGGGCGCTGTCAATCAGGGCGTATTTTTTGAGACCCTTAACCTGGCGGCGATCTGGAAATTGCCGGTCATCTTCATCTGCGAGAACAACCGCTACTCGGAAATGACGCCTTCACATGCGACAACCGCAACCGTCGAGACATATAAGCGTGGCGGCTCCTTCGGGATACCAGCATCGATCGTGGATGGCAATGATGTCGAGGCTATGTATCAGGCGGTGGAAGCGGCCGTCAGCCGAGCTCGTGACGGCGGCGGGCCATCCTATTTGGAAGCGGCTACCTACCGGTTGTGGGGCCACATGATGGGCGATCCAGAAATCTACCGTACCAAGGAAGAAGTGGCGCGAGCCCGTGAGGTGGAACCGATTGTGCGATTGAGCAGGCGATTGAAGCAGCTAGGACACAGCGAGGACGATCTTGCTCGGCTCGAGTCTGAGGCGGCCACAATTATAGCGGATGCGCAACAGTTCGCGGAAGATAGCCCCGTGCCAGATCCTGCCGATGCTCTAACCGATGTATTTGCATAGCCAGGAGACTTCCTCATGACAATGCTGACCTATGCACAGGCCTTAAATGCTGCTCTCCGAGAAGAAATGCAAGCAGATACTCGGGTTTTCCTGATGGGTGAAGACATTGGCCATCATGGGGGCATATTCCGCGTAACTCAAGGCCTGATCGACATATTCGGTGCCGCGCGAGTGCGCGACACGCCGATTAGTGAGGCGGGTTTTGTTGGGATGGGTATCGGGGCGGCCCTGGCCGGAATGCGGCCAGTTGTGGAACTGTTGTTCATGGATTTCGCCCTAGTAGCTGCAGATCAAATTGTCAACCAGGCCGCCAAGCTTCGGTATATGGCAGGCGGAACGGTATCTGTGCCTTTGGTTATCCGGGCGCAGCAGGGCGGTGGCCGTGGTAACGGCGCCCAACACTCACAGTCGTTTGAGTCATGGTTCGCTCAGGTGCCCGGCTTGATTACCCTTGCCCCAGCCACTCCGGCTGATGCGAAAGGCCTGCTAAAGAGTGCCATCCGAGCTGGCAACCCAGTGGTGTTTGTGGAGCACAAGTTGCTTTACAATACGAAAGGTGAGGTTCCGGATGGTGAGTATTTGACGCCGATTGGCAAGGCAGAGGTCAAGCGGATAGGTCGCGATGTGACGATTGTTTCCTATTCGCGTACGCTGCTTAGTGCATTGGAGGCGGCTGAACTGTTAGCTCAGAATGGGATAGAGGCTGAGGTGATTGACTTGCGAACGATCGAGCCGCTGGATATGGTTACTATTCTTGAGTCGATCAAGAGCACTGCGCGGCTGTTGGTGGTACATGAATCGCATGCGAACTGCGGGTTAGGTGCTGAGATTATCGCCAGAGTATATGAGCAGTTACCGAACGCACTGGTGGCGCCGGCAAGACGATTAGGGGCGAAGCATGTTCCGATCCCGGTAGCTGAAGCGTTGGAACATTCAGTACTGCCCCAAACGGCCGATATTGTGGCAGCAGTAGAGGCGATGTTCGACTGATCAAAGGATTATTTCAGATTGTATAGCGCGCCGTCTGTTGGTGGGCGAATGTGGATGTAGAGCGGGTCACAAATCCTCTATTGCCTACGACGGTTACAAATCAGGGTGAAGCAATGGCGCAAGCAAATCAACAAGTGGCGGTTGTCACCGGTGCGGCTGGCGGGATCGGCGCGGCCACAGCGGTGGCGTTGGCTGAGGCTGGCATGGCAGTGGTACTGGCCGATTGGCAGGCCGCGCTGGTTGAGCAGCAGGCGCAGGCGCTGCGCGAGCGCCGCTACCGAGCGCTGGGGCTGGCAGTGGATATCTCGCGTCGCGCCGAGGTAGAAAGCATGGTCAGCCGCACTCTCGCGGAATTCGGGCGCGTGGATGTACTGATCAACAATGCGGGTATCAACCCGCCACACCAGGCGCCGTTTCTGGAGATGAGCGATGAAACCTGGGCACGCACGCTCGATGTCAATCTGACTGGCATGTTTCTCTGCTCACAGATCGCCGGGCGTGTCATGGCAAAGCAGCGTAGTGGCAGCATTGTTAACATCACCTCGATTGGCGCGGTACGGCCTACTCCTGGTGGTGTGGCCTATCACACCAGCAAAGGTGGGGTGATTAGCTTCACGCTAGCACTGGCTGTCAACCTTGCGCCATATCAGATTCGCGCCAATGCGATCGGCCCTGGCTATATCGCCACGCCGATGACCGGCGGCATGGCGGATCCCGATGGCCGCGCGCAAACGCTCGCACGTGTCCCGCTCGACCGCGTCGGCCAGCCAGAGGATATCGCCAACGCAGTGGTGTTTCTGGCCAGCGACAAGGCTTCCTACATCACCGGCCAGGTTTTCTATGTCGATGGTGGGGCAATGGCGCTCGGGCAGCGGCGGCTGCCGCCGCTCGCGGAGTAGGGCCGAGAACAAAGAATACAAGGGTAACGAACAAATGCCGTACAATTGCGCGGCTGCTCTCCTGAAGGAATGTACATCGTGACTGCAGCACTGCCATCCGCGCGTATCGGGCGCACCGACTTGCATGTTTCGCGGCTTGGGCTAGGCACCGCGCCACTTGTCGGCAAAAACGGTTCCATCCCGCCGGCTCAATCTGTCGCGACGATTCGCGCGGCGCTTGCGGCTGGTGTGACATTCTTCGATACCGCACCATTGTATGGTGCTGGGCGCAGTGAGCAGTGCCTGGGTATCGCGCTCCAAGACGTACCGCGCGACCGTTATATACTTTCGACGAAGGTCGGTCGGTTGGTGCGGGCGGATGGTGAGGTCATATATGATTTCTCACGCGATGGGGTACTGCGCAGTGTCGAGGAAAGCCTGGAGCGCTTGAAGCTCGACCGAATCGACCTACTATTGGTGCATGATCCCGACGATAATGAGCAGCAGGCGCTCGAGCAAGCCTTCCCGGCGCTAGCCGAGCTACGCGCGCAAGGTAGAATAGGTGCAATCGGCGCGGGCATGAATCAGTGGCAGATGCTGGATCGTTTCGCGCAGAACTTCGATGTGGATTGCTTTTTACTGGCCGGGCGTTATACACTGATCGAGCAGTCCGCACTAGAGTTTTTGGCGCGCTGTCAGGAGCACAGGATTGGCATCTTTCTTGGGAGTGTCTACAACAGTGGCATCCTGGCGTCGGGCGCGCGGCCAGGCGCAACCTACAACTACACTACGCCGCCGCCTGCGATTGTGGAGCGTGTGCAGCGGATCGAGATGGCCTGTGCGCGTTACAATGTGCCGCTGCATCGCGCGGCGGCACAGTTCGCTTTGGCACACCCGGCTGTCACCGCCGTGCTACTGGGTGCTGTCCTACCTGTCGAGGTGCAGGCCAACCGCGATGCACTGTTCGCACCCATCCCACCCGAACTGTGGGCTGATCTGCGGCGTGCAGGGCTGTTACGCGAGGATGCGCCAGTGCCAGCGTGAGCTATGCATAAGCAGTCAACACAGTCAGTGGTATGCTTCAGTGCCAACTGAAAGGAAACACAAGCAATGCGACTAGGTGTCGTAGACATGCTACCAAAGGACTTTCGAGCCTGCACGCCGACGCATCTGTCGGCAATTACCGCGCTCGGCTTCACCGGCTTCGGTTGCCATCTCGATGGCGCGCTGGCATTCGAGATTACGGCCGCCGATTGTGCGGAGTTCAAAGCACAGTACGCTGCAGCCGGGCTGGAATTGGCCCAGTTTAGCCTGACGTATAGCGAATGCCTGTTCAGTACTGATCAATTGGTTCGTGAGCAAGTGACGAAGAAAATAGTGTGTGGTA
Source organism: Roseiflexaceae bacterium (assembly GCA_031362265.1). Classification (GTDB taxonomy): domain Bacteria; phylum Chloroflexota; class Chloroflexia; order Chloroflexales; family Roseiflexaceae; genus JANLSE01. The sequence goes on along the minus strand of JANLSE010000440.1, from coordinate 16,279 downwards.
TTACGCTGGCAGCCCAGCTTGGCGCGCATGCGCTGCTGATTCGACCTGGAAGCCTGAACCCGGCTGGCCCGTGGACGCCCGCGCGCGAAAACCATCGTCCGGAAAGCCTGGAGCGCTTGATCGACACGCTCCGACCGATCGGCGCACAAGCTGAGGCGGCGGGTGTACTGCTGGTTATGGAGACGCATGCTACATCGATTATGGATTCGCCCGAGGTTTGCCGTGCGGTGGTGGAGGCGGTTGGGGTCTCGAAATTGCGACTGACCATGGATGTGGTCAATCATTTTCAAACATTGCGGCAGGTGTATAGCTCTAGCGAGCGGATCGATCATATCTTCGAGATCATGGGCGACATCGCGCCGATAGCGCATATCAAAGATATCATTGTACAAAATAAGCATGTACTGCATCTCGATGAGGCTGTGCCCGGCGAAGGAGAGTTGGATATCGGTCGACTGCTGCGCCGCTTCCAGGCGCTTTACCCGCAGGGTTATGGGCTGATCGAACACCTGCCGATCGGTCAGGTGCCGCTCGCGAATACGAATGTGCGCCGAATTGCGGCCGAGTGTGGTGTGCCTATTGTGAGAGTATTCAATAGCAGCATGCCATCATTTTGACCAGTGGTGGCATCACAGAGCGAGCCACTCAACCGATTGAGGATGGGGTTTAATCCAGCGCGCCCAGCTGATTCAGGTGCCTGATGATCTCACCGACCGCGAATTGGCCCGTTACTACACGCTGACCCCGAAGATCTCCTTGTGATCAACCGCCACCGCCGGGGGAGCAATCGCCTCGGCTTCGCCGTCCAACTTTGTATGCTCCGATTCCCGGGTCGCACGATCATGGATTTGCCCGATATCCCCGCACGCGTGCTGGCTCTGATCGCCCAGCAGGTCGGGGTTCCACCCACCGCCTTCGTGTCCTATGGGCAGCGGCCCGGCGAGTCGCACGCGTCCTCACCCAGCCATTGACCGATGTCCAGTGAGCCCAGCAGGATGCACTGCTCACGATCGATCCGGCGGCGAGCCGCCGCCTAGTGTGGCTGACCCGGCTGCGGTTCGCGCCAGGCAACCCTTCCGGCCCGCAGCTAAGCGTTACTTGAGCGGGTCGTGTATCTCGCGGACTTGGCGCTCCCACCGCCCCCATCGCAGGTGCATCGTAATCGGATCATGCAACTGGCGCGCGAAGGTAACAGTTACCGCGCGCAGCCGTTGACCACCTTCGATTCCGACCGGCGCTATGCGCTCCTGGTTGCCCATTTGCACGAGTTGCAGCAGGATGTCGTCGATGCCACCATCGAGCGGACACCCGCGGTGATCAGGATGAGGGCTAATTGCCGCTCATTCTCCGATAGAGATTCTCGGACGAGGCGACGCAACCGGGCGAAAATGCATGCGAAGAAAGGCGCACCAGGGACAGGGTATGGGGCACATCAGAATGCGGTAAAATGCCGCTTTGGGCTTAGCGTATATTTTCCGGGAAAATATACGCTAAGCTCAGCCTAACAGAAAGAATGATGATTATGAGCTATCAGCTGCGTGCTGCAACAACCGTCGATCTTGAGTCTATTGCTCTGCTTTTTCCGCGCCTCGCTTCGTTTGAGCTTTCGGCAAAGCGATCCGCAGAGGATCTGTGGCGTGGGGATCTGCAACTCTTGAATGATTGGGGCGCTGGGAAGGTTCCAGAATGTATTGTGCTTGTGGCGATAAATAGTGCTCAGACGATTCTCGGGGTTGCAATGGCACAACTGCGTGATGAACTCTTAAGCCATGCGCCAAGTGCACACCTGGAGGTTCTGGTTGTTCGTGATGGTTTTGAAGGGCAGGGGATTGGCCAGGCACTCATTCATGCAATTGAGGCAGAAGTGTGTGTGCGTGGTGCTCAAAGCATAACCCTGCATGTCTTCAGCACCAACACACGCGCACGCGCACTCTATGAGCGCCTTGGATACGCTAGCGAGCTTATCCGTTGTATCAAATTCCTCGAATAGCAGCCAGGGCACGATAGCTCGATTCGAGGGTCTGAACGGGATCGGCCGCCAGATCGCGCTCAAGCAGGAAGTGTTGCACACCCGATTGAAGCCCCTGTGTTACAAAGCTCGCTAGATCCAGCACGCCAGCGCCAGCATCGCGCATAAGCGGGAAGAGTTCCATCCACTCTTGCGGCGTTTGGCCACGGCCAGCAAAGCGCACATGCTCACTCATATCCTTGATATGCATTAAGGCAAACCGCCCTGGGTAGGAACGCAGGAATGCCACTGGATCGCCACCACCAGCAATCATCCAGAACAGATCCAGTTCGAAGGTAACGAGGGCTGGATCTGTCTCCTCAATCAGCACCTCAAGTGGGATCCGGCCATCAATCAGAGCCTGTTCATAGCCATGGTTATGGTAGCCAAAACGTAGCCCAAGTGCATCTGCACGTGCGCCAATTGCATTAAGCTCATGCGCCAGCCGTCGATAATCATCGAGGGTTTCGAGTGGTTCACTGCGTGCAGATGGGATCGCGATGTAGCGATGCCCAAGAATATGGGCCGCCTCCGCCATGGCCTCAATATGCGTCCGCGCTGTCGGAAAATCGAGATGTGCGGATGGTGCAGTTAGCCCATAATGATCGAGCCGTGCCTTAACCTCACGCGGCGTCATGCCAAAATAGGCATTCCGGCTAATACCCATCTGCTCTGCAAGCGGTGCCCAGAATGTGATCGACTCAGGCACACTAAAATCGTATGGGCCGAAGAATTCCACCTCTTTGTAGCCAATATCCGCAACCAGCTTCAATGTGGCATCGAGATCACGGGCAGCCATACTCGCCAGGGTAAACAGTTGGACGCCATAGCGGATAGGTTGGTGTGCATCGTTCGAGGGATGTGTACTAGCCATGCGGGCTCCTTTCAGGAAGCAACATATTCTTAGCTTTGCGGGATCCAGCGTAAGAGTGGCGTATAATCGTCCAGTTCCGTCACGAGCAGGCGCTGTTCTCCACGCCGGTCTATCATAAACGATTGTTTGGCCTGAACATCAATTGTTAGTAGCCAATCGGGATTTAACCACTGCAGGTGGGCTAACTGGAAACCTTTGCGCAGCGGATCGACACTCCGCAGATTGGCGCTTGTCGTGTCGTAGATCAACAGGCGCGGTTGATTCGTACTAAGCTGCCAGTTTGGTAGGATATTGGCTGGAAGCAGCTGGCGAATACTGAGTGGATCAGTATGAACAAGGCCATAGATGGCCAATCGGCGACTATCGGGCGACCATGCCAGTCGTTCAGCCTCCACAAGAAGTGCTTTAGCCTGTTTGGTTGACTCATCACGAATGATCAATCGCTGAGTGCCATTTGGGCCAAGCGCATCAAGATACGCTAATTTAGTTCCATCCGTGCTCCATTGTGGATCCATGCCAGCAAAAGTCTCGATCGGCTGCTCATGATTGTCACTCATAAGTTGCACCACATTCACTTGGCTTGGTGCTGGTGGGGTGGCTGTGTAGAGCGCGATATCCGCACGCGTTGGATGAAACTGGAAGGATGCATGTTCAAGCATCGATTGGAGCGACAGCTTGCGGTCGCGATTCACGCGGAAGAGTAACGTTCGCTCGGCTAGATCGTAGGAAACGGTCAGATGCACGCCATCGGCAGACCACCCAATGTTGAAGGTTGGTATGCGCTGAAAGGCAATCTGCATCTCAACTACCGAGATCCGCTGAAAGGTTTGGATGTTATAGAGTGCAACAGCATCGGTTGGCATAGAGCCACGTGGCACTCGTTTGAGCAGTGCGAGTGTGCGTGCATCGGGTGAAATAGCTGCACTCAAAAAGCGCGTGCCAAACTCTATCTCAAGCACATGCTCAACGACGCGCTGGTTATGCCTCACCACCAATTGTCGCTCGCCATCATTTGATCCTGATCGTGAAAGAAGATACCAGCCAGGCGGAACATCCGTGAGTGGAGTATGATCGGATCTATTCCAGGCCCATAGCCCAGTCGTACCTGTGGCGATCATTGCCCCAGTACCTGCAATCAGGGATCGTCGACCTAATTTGAAGGCGTTATGTGCCATAGCACGTACCCTTCCTGTTTGTTTTGCTCTGTAGCCGAGCGACAAACATCGCGAGTTGGTATCATACCACGCTGTTCGCAAAACACATGATCGGTCACACATGGGCGAACACGAGGTTTGCCCATGTGTGATGGAACCTTACGCATAAAGAATGGGACTATCATGTGGGGGTAGCACAGATGGAAGGCTGGATCGTGTGATCGAAACGCTTGAAAACCTGGTTCGTGCATCGCAATGCGGAGATATCGAAGCATTTGGGTTAGTAGTGGAACGTTTCCAGCGTATGGCATGCGCAGTTGCCTATACTGTTGTGAGTGATGTCCATTTGGCTGAGGATGCCGCACAGGAGGCATTCATCGAAGCATATCAGTGCCTTGCAAGCCTGCGTGATCCTGCGGCATTTCCAGCCTGGTTCCAACGGATTGTCCTTAAACGCGCCGACCGGCTTGTTCGTGGGAAGCAGCTCGAGATGCTTCCCCTCGATGCTATAGGCGTTACCCCTTCTTCGCAACCAGATCCAGCGTTTGTCAGTGAAACTCATGAGATTCGATCCGTCGTTCTAAATGCGATTGCTGCACTCCCTGAGACCGACCGTTTGCTTGTGACACTCCGCAGCCACTAAAGTGGCGCGGCTGGGCCCAGAGGGCACCCCGGCAAACCCCGCTATTGCGGAGCTTGACGCCCAACGGACTTGTCCAGCCCGTTTCAAGATGTTTATCGCAGCGTTGTGGTCTCTATCCAGGGATAGCCCACATTCACAATCAACCCAGCGTTGTGAGAGCGAAAGGGACTCAAAACGATGTCCACATTGGCTACAGGTTTTCGAGGTATAGCGCGGGTCTACCAATACGACAACACGACGCAGGGTAGGCCGCCGGCGAGGTGCCATTGCTGGTTCTTTTGCGTCGGCCCCCCTCCGAACCGGACGTGAGAGTTTCCTACTCATCCGGCTCTCCAGCGATCTCTTTCGGCGTTCCCGATAGATTGATAAGATGTTGTCGGCGTTCTGCATTTCGCATACCTTCTCGTCTTATCAATCCGACCACCTACTCCCCTTCGCCATGTAGACGGTTTTCCCGTCCTCGGACTACTGTGGGAGTTCCGTCACCGTGTGGGTCGCCCCACGAAGGCGATCCCGCGTTCCAACACTGATGGACGTATCGAGCGATCCGTAGGCCGTCCGTTCGTCCGTTAGCTGCCTGATTGACAGCACCACCACAGGTGGAAGGGTCTACCGTGCGCACCGGTGTGTAGGTAGAACCTGTGGAACTGGTGGTTTCCAGACGGTTTTCCAGTACCCCTGCATTGGGTTGGTTCGGACTAGACTTCAAGCAGTGTAGCTTTAGCCATAGATCGCGACTCTTGCGGCTCTTTGTCTCGCACCGCCTTTGAGACGTATCCGCTTTCCCGACATGCTCTTGTTCGCCTTGGCTTTCACCGTAACGTAAGTCGGGTGAGCCTGTAACTTCCCTCCAGTTACAGCCTCCTGTGGAGGCAATCCATCCGCGTGTGACGCGGCGCAACGGCACTTGCAGCCTTGTGCGTGATGCGTTGTATCAGGTAGCCCCATCCGGCATCCAAGATGCTTTTCGCCACATGCGGATTGCGTACCATGTTGGTGATACGCAGGTCTTCCAGTGCAATCCGGTCGTAACGGGTCGTGAGATTATGTGCCAGTTTGTTCAAGAAGTCTTTGCGCTGGTTGCCAACATGCTCATGCTGGCGTTGCAGGATGGCAACCGCCTTGCGGCGGTTCTTGCTGCCCTTCGTGCGACGGGCTACCCGCCGCTGTGCAATCCTAAGCGCCTTTTGCGCTTGCCGATACAAGCGCGGTGGTTGCACCTTTTCACCGTCCGAGGTGGTAATCAGCGCAGACAAGCCGACATCTATTCCAATGTCCTTACCTATCGCGTCCAGTGGCGTGCAATCCTCCATAACGACGAGAACGCAGCGTACCACTTGCCCGCCTTTTTGGAGATGCGCAGCGTCTTGATCAGCCCCTCGATAGGCCGATGCCAGCGGATAGCGACCCGTCCAATCCCCGACAGCTTCACGCGCCGTCCATCAACCTTGAAGCCGTTGCCGAGCTCTTTGAAGCCGAACGAATGCCAGCGGTTGCGACCTCTTGTGGAATAGGGGGTGCATCTCACGATGCTCCCCCCTCCGCAGAACCGTGCGCACCCGTTTCCGAGTACACGGCTCCCAGGTCAGTCAAGGCTATCCGATCTACTGGGGTGATAGAACTCTCGTTCCCGCCAACTCCGATGATGGCACAGCCATCGCTATCTTGCATTGGCGTGCTCCCTGTTCATCGGCATCGTCTCTTCCGATCCCTGCCCCACGTCAGCGCCCTTTCGGGCCAGTCATACGACCTATCCGGCAGGTTTCCCTGTGCCTTTCGGCCTCCGGCCTTCGCTTCTTGGGGCATCTTGTCCCCGCTGGCGCATCGTCCTCTCTCACGAGAGACCTACTGGTACCCCAGACGCCAACGGGATTACCACGTTCCGCATATCCAACCAGACGCCGTAGGATCCGTCTATCCCCCGGTGGCGCATCATCTGCGTGGCGTGACGATTCAGCACCCCAGCCTGGCCACCTACCATTTTGGTCCGGGCTTGTCAGCCTCTTTAGCCCGCGCTTTCCTGACGAGGGTTCAGATGACGGTTCACTTCCGTTAGCCATAGCGTCCATCCCACGCCCCGACCGCTTTAAGGCTGGCAGTCGTCGGGTCGGCTCACGCTCTCCCGACCATCGGAATGAGGGTCTGTGTGTCCCGGCAGCTTCACACCCCTTGATTACTCATGGCGCATGTGCCGGTAGGGAACTGCTGGCAGAACAGCAGGTTGCGTCCTTGCGGCGCAACAGTTGGATAAGCGACCTCGTGTCGCACAAATCGCGGGTAGCCCGGTTCTTCACCCGCTATCACGCGCCGGAAGAACGCATCAAAGGCTTTATCGAGGTCTTGTACCACGGTCTGCAAAACATGGCTATGAACGTTCTTGGCAGAGGGGTTGGTTGCCTTGCGCGCTTTCACCTGTCGGAGTTGCTCAAACTTGCCGATGGTTTCACCACGCTCTTGATAGGCCGTTTTGCGTTGAGCCAAACAATCGTTATAGAAAAAGCGGCATGTTTCCAGCGTCGCATCAAGCAATCGTGCTTGCGGGCGACTCGGATACAGGCGATAGCGAAAGGCTTTGCGCGGCATGGTCTAGAGTCCTTTTTGGGCTTCGACATAGCGTTTCACGGTCTCACTCGACACATTGCCAGCCGTTGCAGCAAAATAGCTTCTCGTCCACAACGAGGGCAACCGGCGCAACGATGGATGACTCTTGCGGAGCTGGTGACTCGTAACGCCTTTGCATTCCTTCACAACATCGGCAGCGCTGGCATCCGGCCAAACGCGAACGAACATATGGACGTGATCGGGTTGAATTGCTAGTTCAATAATGTGCCATCCCTTTTCAGCACACTTCGCCGTAATCAAGTCTCGGCACTCAGTTGCAATTGCACCCGTAAGCACGGCTTTTCGGCGGGCGGGTGTCCAAACCAGATGATATACCAGCAGATGGACGCGGTGTTCGTCGCGTTGGTACTCCATAACGTTCCCTTGCATTTGTTGTTTTTGTTGTTTACAGTGTACCACAGTTCTACAACAGATGCAATGGGTTCGTGGTCTTGGCTAAAGCCAATACGAGAAACCCGCCTAACCCCACGGATTAAAATCAGGGGGCTTGCGGCGGGTTCTTGCTTGTCAAGGCTCGCTGACGATCTTGCTCTGTTTCTGGCGCCATACCGATGATGAGCTTATGCAGACTACGGAGATCAGGCCAATCCTGGATGCTGCGGATGTTCAGATCGTCTTTAGCGTGAAGTTGGCCCAACAAACGATCTGGCCAGCGATTGACGCCTGTGCCGCACACTCACGGCTCCTTGCAACGGGTTACGCCACTGTGGAGCAACAACAACTTGTAGCCAGGGCACGTGCGCTTATACAAAGCGAACCTTCGACGTTGAGTGAGCTCGAACGTGAGCGAGCGCACAAATTACTCCTCTTCCAATCACAGCCATTCTTTGTCGCCGAGCCATTTACTGCGCATCCGGCCGAGTATGTTGCACTGGCCGAGAGCGTGCGTACATTCAGCGAGATCATCACGGGCAACCACGACAAAACGCTAGCTGAGGAACTGCGCTTTATTGGTAGAATTCTCGGCTAGATAGCTAGGATTAATTTTACACGACAGAGCGGGTACCCTTTGGGTGCAGAGACACTGAGAGCAAAGAAATCATGCCCGAGTAATATCGTTCCCACAGCCTAGCCAATCCTCATTGCGGGTGTTACATGTATTGTGTAGCACCCGCATTCCCACTCTTGTGTTTCTATGGTGCTGCAACCAATGGTAGGGAAACCCTAAAGCCCACGCCAGCAGTGTTTGTTAGCGTAAACACAACCGGTGTATACACTCCCGCAATTGATGCTTCAACGCGATAGGTACCGCTGGTGCCAACTGACAGTGCCGTACTCGTTGCCCGCCCATCCACACCGGTTACAATCGTGGTTTGTGTATCGCCAGTCGCAAGCAGCGCATCGGCTGTGTTGCCAAGCGATGCGAAGGTGACAGCAACATCGTTTACAACCTGCCCACCAGTGGTACGTACTTCGACTGTGAGTGGTAGCGCAAATGTTGAGCCAACACCTGCGCTCTGGACATCACCCGTAATCAGGCTCAGCGTCAGATTCTGCGGGCCTGAGTCCTGGCGAGCCTCAATAACCCGCTGTACCTTTGGTGGCACAGCACTAAATAGGTTCTCACCTGTTTCTGCTTCAATTGCATCTACGGTGGTACGATACTGTTCCCATGGATCGGATTGCTGAACACTCAGATCATCCTTATTATTGGGGATGCGAATGGCGATCACCCGCGTAGCAGTTGTTATACGATTTGGATCATCATTACCAACTCGCAGGATCAGTACTCCTTTCCATGTAGCTGCTGGAATACGAATCGTGCCATTCGCAAGAGTGCCAATCGCTCCGACTGGTCCGCTGACGATATAGACTTCATTGCCCGCTTGGGCGAAACCACGGCTATCGCTCTCCAGGCCTGCCCATGGCCCACGGTTCGCACGTGGCGCTTGGGGAATCACATTCGTCATCAGAAAGGTCGCGGCATTATCCGCATCTGTTGCGGTGCGATCTTCGGAAGCAGTCATATGGCCGCGATCATACCCGGATCCAGTATAGTCGTCGGTTACCACACGATTCCAACCCGCTGGGAGCGATGTATCGCCTGTGAAGCAATTACAACGCGGGGCCGGGCCAACATCACTGGCAACTAAATGCCAACTCACCCAACGCGGAATGCCATCTCCGCGTATATAGGCCAGCGCATATTGTGGGCGTTCAATTAAATAGTTTGTTTCCTGCGCCACATCGGTTGTTGCGCCACTTGGATTACCAAGCACTAAATGGATGCTGGTTGATTGAGCATGCACTGGCGGCAGTGAGAGTGTAACGACAATGAGCAACATGGCAAGCAGGAAAAGGACGTTTCGGCGATACATCGCACAGCTCCTTGAAGTGAGTGGGTTGTGTGGGTATAGTAGCATGCTCCTGAACAGATAGCTTCACCACAGAGACACGGAGACACCGAGTTTGGTCATACGAATGCGATTCTCTGTGCCTCTGTGGTGAAGCTAGACACAAGAATGTGTGTTGGTATGAGACCCCATTTCGCGTAGCAGCTAAAATGCGAACATGTGCGCGGAAAGTGCTTGACTCTCCTCCTAATGGAGGGTGTATCATACCCACAGGAGGCTTTCTGATGATCCGGATCGGTGACTTTTCTAAGCTCAGCCGTGTGTCAATCAAGACATTACGATTCTACGATGAGATGGGGCTGTTTAAGCCCGTTGAAGTCGATCGCTTTAACGGGTACCGTTATTACGAGTTTAGTCAGCTTACACGCCTCTATCGCATCCTTGCACTCAAGGATCTGGGCTTTTCACTTGAGGAGATTAGTTTACTCCTCGAAGGAGATGTGTCCACCGAGCAGATGCGCGGGATGTTGAAACTGCGACAGGCAGAGATTAGACGACGGGTGGAGGTTGAAGCGGAACGATTGGCACGGATGGAGCTCTGGCTTAGGCAGTTCGAACAGGAGGATACGATGTCCAAATATGATGTTGTGATAAAGCAGATCGAGCCAATGCGGGTTGCTTCGGTTCGTGGGGTTGTTCCAACCCCTCCTGAGCAAGGGGTGTTGTGGGGCGAACTGATGGGTAACCTGAATCAGATGGGTGCTCGAATGATTGGACCACCAATCACCGTATATCACGATAGTGAGTTTAAGGAGCGCGACTGGGATATTGAGGTGTGTATGTCGATTGCAGATTCGATAACACCTAATGCGCGCCTCAACTTCGGCATGCTGCCTGGATTCGAAAGTGTGGCTTGTGTTGTCCATGCTGGGCCATTTGTCACAATCAGCGAGGCATATGATGCGCTCGGTAAATGGGTTGGCACACAGGGCTATCGTATTGTTGGCCCTTCGCGTGAGATTAACCTCCAAATCGCGCAGCCGCCCGGTAACCAGAACGATCCCAATACGGTGACCGAAATCCAATTCCCGGTGGAGAAAGCATAGCCGCACTAGGAAGCAAAACAACGCGCTAGTCATCGGTGGGTTCGGTCTTGAGATTCCGCTGATGGCTGGCGCGCCCACGATCATGATTGGGGATGTGCTGGATTTCATGCTCCTCCTCGCCATACATAGAGCAGCCCTCTTGCTGATTATTCTAACTAGTGATAAGATATAGTTATCGCTAGTTAGAACTTATTTTGAGGTTGAGCGTATGACGGATACATCTCCCCAGACTCAGGCACTCAGCACTACTCGCGAACTCCAAAACGAAGCGGTTCGCGCATATGTGGAAGCGAGCACGGCCAAGAACACCCGCCGCGCGTATCAGATCGATTGGCAGCATTTTTTGAGTTGGTGTACTGAGCATCAAGAAACCGCGATGCCCGCAACACCAGATACGGTGGCTCGCTACCTCACGGCATACGCCAACACCCATAAAGTCAACACACTTGCACGTCGGCTGGCCAGCATTAGTGTTGCCCATCAGTTTGCTGATCTGGAAACACCAACACGCACAGTATTGGTTCGCAAAACAATGAAGGGTATTCGGCGGGCCAAAGCCGAGCGGCGTGAGCTCATTACCCAGAAAGAAGCAGCGGTCACCGAGATTGTGCGTGAGTTTGTGCAGACCTTCCCGGAGACGCCAGCGGGTTTACGCAACCGTGCACTGATGTTGCTTGGGTTCGCGGGTGCCTTTCGGCGCAGCGAATTGGTAGGCCTTGATATGCACGATCTAAAGTTTACGAACGAAGGCATCGTGATTACCGTGCGTACATCCAAGACCGACCAAGAGGGCGAGGGCATGCAGAAGGGCATCCCCATGGGTCGTAAACTACTCACCTGCCCAGTGCGTGCATTGAAAGCCTGGCTACACTGTGCTGGGATTGTCACAGGTGCCGTGTTCCGGCCAATAGATCGGCATGGTACTATCAAACAGCAAGCATTGAGTGATCAGAGCGTGGCGCTCATTATTAAGCAGGCAGCTGTGGCAGCTGGATATGATGCTACTGAATTTGCTGGCCATAGCTTGCGCGCTGGGCTGGCGACAGCGGCCGCGCAAGTTGGAGTGAGCGAACGGGTGATTATGGCGCAGACTGGGCATAAGAGTGTGATGGTTGCACGCCGTTATATTCGGCGGGGTGAGCTGTTCCAGGAGAATGCGGCTGCCGATGTCGGGTTGTAGGAGTTGGTCGAATAAATATACTCGTTGACGCCAACTAGTTCCAGTTCTACAATACGATCACGAGCGAAAGAGGATGCGCATGATGTTAGCACACGATACAACCGATTCAAGATACTGAGGATATGTATGGTTCGCCCAAAAACCACCCGCTACAAAAATATCACCCGCATTGATCACCCGGCAAAACGCACCTTTGGCTACAATGTTCGTATCGCATGGAAGGGCCAGAAACACGGTAAGTTTTTCAGCGATGGCGTGTATGGCGATCGGCTTGCGGCACTAGATGCAGCGGTTGAATGGCGTAATACCACCGAGAAGGCGATTGGCAAACCACGTACCGAACATCCGGTCTCTGGTTGGAACTCGCGCAACAAAACCGGTGTAGTCGGGATTCGCCGCTGCCTGAACAAAGGAATCGATACATTTGAGGTGTCTTGGATCATCTACGAGGGACGGCGGCGGCGCGCAGCGGCCCGTTTTTCAATCCGCAAGTATGGTGAGAAGCGCGCTTTTAAATTGGCGATACGTGCCCGCCAACGAGGTGAGCAACTCCGTTGGCATGCGCCACGTGTACGTCAGGAGCAACCCTTACAACCAACCTACACGCCGTGGATACCGCCAGTGTGATACGATGCGCTGGCAGCTAGCACACGTTCGAGCGTTGGCCTAACCGCAATACCCAATGAAGTGTGGGGCAACTAGAGATCAAGCTGCAACAATGGTAGCATTCTGCCAGGAATACTACCAGATGGAGAGGCACCAATGCGCTCTGCACCCATATGCAGGTAGAATGCTTCAGCATTGGGATCGGCCTGAATACGCATCCGCTGATAACCAGATTGCTGTGCAATCTGGCGTACATGCGTAAAGAGGCGTTTCCCATAGCCATGCCCAATCGCCACTGGCGCTACGAACAGATATTCCAGTTCAACCACTTCAGCATCGATTGGTATGAGCATTGCAAAGCCCAAAAGGGTGTTTTTATGTATTATTACGACGGTTGGGTAGCGAGCAATCTTCTCGGCAGTAACGGTCAATTCTGGTACACAGGCGGCCATAAACGCAGCATCATAACCCCAATATGCCTTTGAGGCGAGTGCAATAGCTGTCAATGCTGGCGCATCATCAGGCTGTGCTATACGAAGGTTTGGTGTTGGCATAATGTGAACCAGTATTAGGGTTTTACCTTGATCGAGCTAGATCGGTTCAGACCAGGCACCAAAGGGATCGCGTGTGTGGACATAGAAGTTGCCACCACCAGTGATGTTCGTTGTCACCATATAGAAGGCACCATTGTGATAGCGGATCGTCGGGGCGAAGATGCCACCAGAGGAACGGACTTGCGCGAGTGGCAGTTGGCCTGGGCGCGTCAAGCAATGCCCAATCTGGCGCCAATGCACAAGGTCGCGGCTGTGGAACAGCGACACGCCTGGGAAATACTCGAACGAACTGGTAACCAGAAAGTAGTCCTGTCCCACGCGGCAGATGCTGGGATCCGGGTGAAAGCCCGAAATGATCGGATTGGTAAACTGCATCGTCTCCTCCAGTACCATCGGAAATGAGTGGCACCGTATGATAGCATCAAAAACCTGCCGTTGGCTCCTAGGCTTCGTGTAACCAGGCCAGCGCCTGATGGCCGGCTCCCAGGTGAGGGCGCGGCCTGCAGCCCAGGCGGCCTCGAAGATTTCATCGCTAAGGGTTGGGTGGTAACGATCAAGGAGCTATCGCCGAAGCTTCAGGGTTCACGAGCATCCTCATAGCGAATGCTGGCAAACCAGTAAATACTATCAATGGGCGGGTAATTTACATATGCTGCGCCTTATCCGAGTTACCTTATCTTGCACAATAAGACATTGCTACAGTATAATACTCTTGCGATGTCTTAACGAAGGATCCCCCATGTTTGTTGATCGCATTGAGGAACTGGCCATGCTCCACCACCTTGTGGAGCGCCAACGTGGTGGCGAGCTTTTGTTGCTCTACGGTCGGCGGCGGGTGGGTAAGACCGCATTGCTCCGGCATTGGGCCGATCAGAGTGGCTTACCTTGGACCTACTGGATGGCACAAAAGGAACCTGCAGAATTACAGCGACGCAAGCTGTATGCTGCCATTCGCGGTCGTCCAGTGAATGCAGCATCGCCGAGCTTTACGAGTTGGTCAGAGCTTTGGGATGATATTGCTGAGGTCATCCGTGACCAGCGCCGTATTCTGGTACTCGATGAATTGCCTTGGGCAGTTGAATCTAATCCAGCCATGCTCTCGGCCTTACAGTATGCTTGGGATGTCCATTTTCAGCAATCGCAATTGATTGTGGTGCTGTGTGGCTCGCAGATCCGCACCATGGAGATGCTGCTTAGCCAGCAGGCACCACTGTTTGGCCGCTTCACTAGCCAGCATCGTCTCCAGCCACTGCCATTCGGTGTCTTACGGCAGTTCTTCCCTACATGGAGTGCCGATGCGCAGGTAGCAGTAAGCGCAATTGTTGGTGGCGTACCACAATATCTTTCATGGTTCAATCCAGCGGTATCCCTCAGTGAGAATATTCGCCGTGAGATCCTCGGCCCAGCCAGCATGGCGCTCTCTGAAGTCGAGCTACTGCTCTCCGATGAGGTGCGCGATATTCGTACCTACCTGACTGTTCTCACCGCGATTGGCGAAGGGGCACATGCACTCAAGGAAATCGCGGATATGACCCTGACTGCGCCAACCAATTTGACGAAATACCTTGGCATTCTGCAAGAACTGTGTTTGATCGAGCGGCGTGTGCCAGCAACCGTCCCGCCAGCGATACATCAGCGCTCACGGCAGGGGCGCTATCATCTGATTGACCCATTCCATCGTTTTTATTTCCGATTTCTGCAACCCAATCAGGCGGAAATTGCCTATCAGCCGGATCGCGTGTTGGAGCAAATCCAGGATGGGTTGCGTGCGTTTGTTGGTCAGACCGCATGGGAGGAGTTGTCGCGCACATGGGTACTACGCGCAAGCCTAATAGGTAAACTGCGCTTTAAGCCAGAAGTGATAGGCAGCCATTGGAGTCGCCTCGTTCAAACCGATGTCGTTGCGATTAGTTGGCGTGAACGAACGATTCTGGTTGGCGAATGTAAATGGACACTTGATGCTGTCGATCGGCAGGTGGTACGACACCTGATTGAGCAAACCATTCCCAAAACGATTGCTTCCCTGCCAGAAGCTGGCGTTGGCTGGCAGGTGCTGCCTGCTCTCTTCACACGATCAGGCACTACCGAAGAGGCCAAGGCCTTGCTTAATGCACATGGTGGGATGCTGATTGATCTGCCAACGCTGTATGCTGATCTAAAGGAGGAGTGAGTGTTATGCGATACTACCTTCCAAGCACACAGGCAATAGATTGGCAGCGCTTGCTTGCCGACCCTGAAAAGCACTGGCGTATTGGCTATTCTGCCCGAACCCTGGCGCATTCCTGGCATACGGCACGCGGGTTTCCTGCTGAGATTGCGCGAGCCCTCGATGCTGCTCCCACCGCTGCCCTGCACAACCTCGAACCACTTTTGGGCATCCCAGAGCACCAGGTGCCACTCCCCGGTGGCAGCAAGCCATCCCAAAGCGATCTATGGGTGCTAGCGCGTGGATCGGCTGGTTTGGTTTCAATTGCGATTGAGGGCAAGGTCGAAGAGCCCTTCGGGCCAACCCTTGCCGAGTGGCTCGTGAATGCATCGTCTGGCAAACGTAAACGCCTCGCAGCACTCACCGGCCTGCTTGAGATACCCGAGGCGTTACCAGTCACACTTCGCTACCAGTTGCTTCATCGTAGCGCAGCGGCACTCCTGGAGGCACAGCGATTTACCGCTGCCCAAGCGCTCATGCTGGTGCATTCCTTTAGCCCAACCAACGCCTGGTTCGATGACTTTGCGGCATTTGCAACCGTATTTGGCACAAGCGTTATTCCCAACCAGATTGTTTCCGTTGGCATACGGAGTGGTGTTGCACTCAGCTTGGGGTGGGTTAGTGGCGATGCGCAGTTCCGCGAGATGTGAAACGCTGCTCAAATCCAGGAGAGGAGCAGAGAACCCCGACGCCGTTAACCTTGCAGAACCTACGCAAAACACGACACTGACGAATGCATAGACCTAACATGCCTATTATGCGGGTCAAGAAGCTCCACCGCACCAAACAATACCCGCTTAACTGAATTGTTCCCTGTTCGCTTAAGAATAGTGAAGCTAACGAACGAAGCAGCGACTTCGTTAACCAAGCGCAGTGCGGCAGTGCGCCCTGTGGCGAGTGCGCTTGCTCGCGGTAACCACCTCCGGAACGGCAGGGAGCAGCTGGCGGCAGGCTTCCTAGTCTTTCTGGCGGGCGAGACGCTGATCGTCTCGGGCTCCGCGATGGACCTCGCGGCGAGCGCGCCCTTGTTCG
>JANLSE010000428.1:0-3273 GCA_031362265.1 Roseiflexaceae bacterium | reverse complement strand
ACCCTATCGACAGCTGCACCAAGCGACCTCACACGCGACTTTGGCTACCGTGGGCCAGGTACCGTTGGTGACCGCATCTTCCTCGACATCAATAACAATGGTGCCTGGGATGCAGGCGAGGGCATCAGTGCGGTAACCGTTTCACTTATCGGTGATCTAGATGGCGATGGCACAAATGAAACCGTGACCACAACCACCGATGCCGATGGCTTCTACCAGTTCACAGGATTGCGTGTGACTCCGGCGGGTGTTGCCTATACCGTTGCAGTGAATACCACTACACTCCCGGCCAATATCAGTCAGACCTTCGATCCGGATGCAACGCTCGACGACACATCGGTTGCGACGCTTACAGATGCGGCACCAATCGATCTCACCCGCGACTTTGGCTACCGTGGAACGGCTAGCCTCGGCGACCGGGTCTGGATCGACGCAAATGCCAATGCGCTACAGGGAAGTGTTGCACTCGAACCAGGCATCCCTGGCGTGACAATGCAACTCACCTGGGCTGGCCCGAATGGCACCTATGGCGATGCCGATGATATTACCTCAGCCATGGCTACCAATGGTGCTGGCGCATATCTATTTGGCGGTTTGCCTCCAGGGAACTTCCGCGTTGCGGTTGTTCCAGCCAGCTTGCCAGGCAACCTGATACAGACCTATGATCTCAGCGGGGCACTTGATCATCTCGCTGACCGTGCCCTTGCGCTTGGCGAAGCCGCCACCGATGTTGATTTCGGCTACCGTGCCAATGCCTCACTTGGTGATCGCGTCTGGATCGACCAGAATAGCGATGGCATCCAGGATCTAACCGAGGTTGGCCTGGTTGGGGCAACGATCCAGGCCACATGGTTCGGTACCGATGGCGTGTTTGGTGGTGGCGATGATATCGTCTTCACAACCGTTACTGGCGTTAATGGCGCCTATCTAGTTGATGGATTACCGGCCAATACACTGGTTGGTGCAACACCGAACTATCGTGTTGAGGTGATCGGGCTACCCATTACTGGCCTAACACTCACCGACTCGCTGGATAATGGCGGAGCGCCGAGTCCCATCAGCCCAATCGACATTCAGGTGTCGCCAGTTGATGGTGCCCCGCTCAACGACCGCCGCGATGTCGATTTCGGCTACGATGGCGCAAGCTCCTTAGCTGGAACTGTCTATCGCGACGATAACAACAATGGTACCCAGGATATTGGTGAGCCAGGCATCCCTGGTGTGACACTCACCCTCACCGGTGTAGATGTGTTTGGCAACCCATACCTGAACCCGCTTACCAACCTGCCATATCAGGTTACCACCGACACCAACGGTGATTACATCTTCGCAACGGTGGTGCCGGGAACCTATACAATCACAGAGGGTCAGCCAGCCAACTACAACGATGGCATCGATACGGCTGGGAACCTGGGTGGAAACGCTGGCAATGATATCATCAGTGGTATTCCAGTTGGCGCAAACCAGACCGGTATTGAATATAACTTTGGTGAGATTGGCACCTTCCTCGCGGGCATCGTCTTCCGCGATGACAACCGTGATGGTGTGCTCGCTCCCACCGAGCTAACGCGCCTGCCGGGCGTCACAATTGAGCTATTCGATAGCACTGGCACCACCCTGCTTGCGACAACCACTACCGCAGCGGATGGCAGCTATCGCTTCGATACCCTGGCGATTGGCAACTACCAGGTGCGTGAGACCCAGCCAATTGGCTACGCCGATAGCCCAACCGGGCCATTTGCGCCCAATACACGCACGGTGAATGTGCCTGCCGTTGGCCTGCCAAACCAGAACTTTGGCGAGATCCTGGCCAGCATCAGTGGTGTTGTCTATATCGACGCCAATAATGATGGCGCCCGTGGTGTGGCCGACATTGGCCGGATCGGGAATATTCCAGTAACATTGACAGGTACGGATGCGACTGGCACCCCTGTTACCATCACCGTATTCACCGATGCGACTGGCGCGTATCGTTTTGATAACCTGATCGCTGCTGATGCGACCGGTTACACAATTGACGAAGGCTCAGCAGTACCCTACACCGACCGCGCGGCCAACCCTGGAACCGCCGTAGGTGGCGCGCTTGGCACAGCCGCTAGTGCGAATAGCATCACTGGTATTGGCCTAGTGGCAGGCAACCAGGGCGTGAACTACGACTTTGGTGAAGTGTTGCCAGCACAGGCATTTATCGCTGGCTCAGTCTACCGCGACAATAATCGCGATGGATTGCGTGGTGGCAGCGAACTGCCAATCGCAGGAGTTACACTCACGCTATACGACTCGGGCCCCGATGGCGTGTTCGGTAATGGTGATGATGGCACACTCCTTACTACAACAACCGATGGTTTTGGGAATTACCTCTTCCCAACGCTGCCGATTGGATATAACTATCAGGTTGTCGAGACCCAGCCGCTCGCCTATGGCAACAGCCCAGCTGGCCCGACAGTACTGATTGCGGTGAATAATCTGCCAGCGACAGGCTCCATCAACAATAACTATGGTGAAGTGCTTGGCAGCTTGGCAGGTATTGTCTACTTCGATGCGAATAGCAATGGCGCGCACGATCTGGGCGAGCCTGGCATTGCTGCAACCACAGTGACGCTCACCGGCACCGATGTGAATGGTGGCGCTGTCAATCTGACCACCACGACTGCGGTAAATGGCAGCTATCTGTTCAGCAACCTGGCAACGGGTACATATATTGTCAGCGAGACTCAGCCTGTTGCCTATGTCGATGGTGGCGAGACAATTGGCTCAGTTGGTGGGACGCTCAATGCCAATGATGTGATCAGCGCCATCCCGTTGGGCGCGGGCGTCGATGCCACAACTTACAACTTTGGCGAGCTTGGTGTGCCTGTGTCAGGTGTTGTTTTCTATGATCGCAACCGCGATGGTACGCTGGCCGTTGGCGAAACACCAATTCCAGGAGTGGCTATTCGACTGGTAGATAATTCCGGCCTTGTTGTTGCAACTACTACCACCGCAGCAGATGGCACGTATCTATTCGCAAATGTGCCACCGGGGGATTACACAATCGTGGAGGTGCAGCCAAATGGTTATGGCGACCCATTGGCAGGGCCGTTCGCGCCAAACAGCCGATCGATCACAGTCACAACAACTGCGGTCGTCAACCAGAATTATGGCGATACACTCAGCACGCTGGCCGGATCAGTGTATGTCGATACCAATGACAATGGTATTCGCGAAGGTGCCGAGCTTGGCATTGGCGCTGTCTTTGTACGGTTGGATTGGGCCGGGCCAGATGGTATCTTT
>JANLSE010000381.1:0-1607 GCA_031362265.1 Roseiflexaceae bacterium | reverse complement strand
TGTTGGTGATCCGTTAGCCGTTCACCAGCGGTATAGAATGCCTCAATCGCAGCGCTTATGCTTGTACTAGGCATATGGCCTGGCAAATGGCTGAGCGTGTATGCTGCAAAAGCAATTGGAATATGCTCCTGCTGCACAAGGCTGGGCTCCCATGGTACATCCCAGATCGAACGCAGGCAGGTAGCGATGTGATCCCATGGCAAATCAGCTGCTGGCATGGCTTCTGCGTCGCCGAGCGCACGAAAGGTAACTTCACGTGCGGCGAGTGGCGAGAGGCCACGATACGCGGTAACAAGTGCACGTGCTAAGGTTGGTTGGCGCCCCTTTGCATCCGGTTGAGCCGATTCGGCGGCATCCTGTATTCCATGCGCAGTTGCAGTGCGTGGATCGCGTTTTTCCTGGGGGGGTGGCAAGCTATATGGCGCATGTGGAAGAACCACCCGGCGGCTCATCTGCGCTGGTATACGCCGCGCGCATCCCAGAATCAGGTTTTCATCGCTGACAAGAATAATATTGCTACGCTGATCCATCAGTTCGGCAAATAGATCACAACGCAGGAGATCCGCCTCATCTATCGCCTCATCCGGGTGAAATTCTGACTCAATATCCAGCTCTGGTTCTGGCTCATCCGCGGCAGAGTTGCGCGACGGCGGACGTTTGGCTATACTAAGGTAGATCACACGCTCAAGATTGGGCTGTTCGATAGCCATGATCCGGCCACCGTTGACATATTTGCGTAGCAGCAGCAATAATTGTGTTTCGGCACCGACCCCACGTGATGGTTTAGCGCTACTGAGATGCATACGTGCAAAACGTGGATTGGCCGAAATCAACAACTGATAGCGCCGGTGGTGATTATAGATCTCAAGCGCAACACTTAGTGGGCTAGGCTGGAGTACACGCTGTATCCGCCCGCCAATAATTGAGGCACGCAATTCATCCACAACGGCGGCAATGGTCAGAGCATCAAAGTACGACATACTATCCAAACGTAAGAATGAAGAGCCAAATCATGAGATTATAATTCATGTCACTCAATCCGCTGAATCCAATCCTTCAATCGCTGCCGCCGCCACCGCTCCTGGTTGTTATTTCGGGGCCTTCCGGGGTTGGCAAAGATTCGATCCTCAATCGCATGCGTGCACTTGGCGTACCGTTCCATTTTGTGGTAACAGCGACAAGCCGTGCGATTAGGCCAGGCGAGCGTGAGGGCCACGACTATCATTTTGTTGGCCGGGAAGGATTTGAGCGGCTAATTCAGGAAAATGAACTCTTTGAATGGGCAGAAGTGTATGGTCAGTATAAGGGTGTACCAAAATTCGAGGTACGCCAGGCACTGGCAAGTGGCGAAGATGTTGTGCTCCGAATCGATGTCCAAGGCGCTGCAACTATTCGGCAACTCGCACCCGAAGCGCTGCTGATCTTTGTAGCTCCAGGAACATTCGATGAGTTGCGCGAACGCCTGATCGCACGACATACCGATTCTGCTGAGGATATCGAACAACGTCTTGCAGTTGTTCGTAAGGAAATGGCCTCAATTGAGCACTTCGATTATATTGTCATTAATGGCGATGATCAATTAGATCGTGCAGTTGAGCAGATTTGCG
>JANLSE010000557.1:0-5165 GCA_031362265.1 Roseiflexaceae bacterium | reverse complement strand
GAGAACAAGAACCTATCATCGTACGGGCGAACCTCGTGTTCGCCTGCCAAGAACCACTCACAGGCTCCTGCGTTTCAACATTCCAATGCTCCAATGCTACACCCAAAGGGTACCCGGCTTGGCCCAGAGGGCACCCCGCTCCAATGCTCCAATGCTCCAATGCTTCTGCGCTCCTGCGTTATGCGCTCCTGCGCTCTTGCGCTATGCCGCTCCACGTGCTCGCCAAGCGGTATAGAGTGCAATTGAGCCAGCAACCGCCACATTGAGTGAGGCGATCTGGCCAACCATTGGCAAACGTACCAGGAAATCGCAGCGCTCACGGGTCAGCCGAGCTAACCCAGGCCCTTCGGCACCTACGATCATTGCGATTGGCATATTAAGATCAACTCGATCAATATCCTGGGCGCGCTCATCATCCTCAACCCCTGCAACCCAGATCCCTACTTGTTGCATCTGTTCGATAGCCTGTGAGAGGTTACCAATCGAAGCAATTCTCAGATGTTCGGTGGCGCCAGATGAGGCATTGACGACCGCCGCAGTAACCTCAGCAGCTCGCCGGCCAGGCATAATAACGCCATGAACCCCAACGACCTCGGCTGTCCGCAGGAGGGTTCCGATATTTTGTGGATCCTGAAGGTGATCAAGCACAAGCAGAAAGTGTGGCTGACCACGTTCCTCAGCAAGCGCAAAGCAATCCGCGAGCTCAACATATGGGTAATCGCCACACTCAAGCGCCACGCCCTGATGATTCACATCGCGCAAGCGCTTATCGAGCTCCTTGCGATCAACTCGTATTACTGCCACGCCATGTTTTTCGGCCAGTTTGA
Organism: Roseiflexaceae bacterium; assembly: GCA_031362265.1. Lineage (GTDB taxonomy): Bacteria > Chloroflexota > Chloroflexia > Chloroflexales > Roseiflexaceae > JANLSE01. Next base: position 4,338 of record JANLSE010000557.1, on the reverse strand, counting down.
CAACCTCACCCAAGGTGCCTGTTTCCTGGGCGCCAGCCGAAACAAGCAGACGTTGCATTGTGCGCCGCCCGGCCCGTAGCGCTTCGCGAATGGCATTACGACCATAGAGTAGATCTGACATGCGTTCCTTTGCTTCCACTGCACTGCTCTCGGCTATAGTATACCACTGGCGTTGCTGCGAGCCGCAACTTATGCGTTGCCTGCAACAATTGATAGCAAAATCTTGACGCACTCATCTGAGCGTGTTACCATGTACCGGACATACATCAGGTCGGATATTCGCCTCAAGCAGGATACCCTGGAAAGGTCGGCCGATGATTCGCGTTATTGTTGATAGCATCCGCGTCAGTCTCCTGACGCAACATCGGGTAGTGGTGCTTCGCGAAACCGAGAGCCGCCGCTACCTTCCAATTTGGATCGGTGCTTTTGAGGCCGATGCTATTGCGCTTGCGTTACAAGGCCACGAGCCACAACGCCCGATGACACACGATTTATTGAAATCAGTGTTTGGTGAACTCGGCGCAACAATCAGCTATATTTTGGTGAATGATTTCCAAGATAGTACGTTCTTCGCCCGTATTGTTGTTGAGCAAGGCACCCATACTATCGAGATCGACTCACGCACCAGTGATGCTATCGCGCTTGCGGTACGTACCGAGGTGCCGATCTTTGTTGAGGATCATGTATTTGCTGCACAGGGTGTGCTCTACGATGAAGAGGAAACCGAAGCGGCCGCCGCAGCCTCCGACACACCCAGCACTCCACGGGCCCAGGACGAACAAGAGCCTGAGCGCGAAGGCGGCGATGAAGGGCTTTCGCTCTTCCGCGATTTCATCAATACCCTGGATAGTAATGATCCTGAGGGCCGTAAAGGTAGCACATCGTAAGTAGGATGCGGCACCCGCAGATTCGGCTTTCTGGTCGTATTTTCAAAAACACACGACTCCAATGTCGTGTGTTTTGATTCCAGGAACCTGTGCAGATTTACCACAAATTGTGGATAACTGCCCATCTTCTGTGGATAACCATGCCTATTTGTGGATAAATAGCAATTTTGCGCTGTAATTCATCCAATTAATCTTTGCGAGATTCATGGGATATCCGTGGGAAACTCTGGGGAGAATTGTGGATAGTTCTAGGCTTCTTCCACATATCTTGTGGGCTATTCTTGGGGAGAACTGTGGAGAGCTGTGGAGACACTGGGATAGGGTTGGTTCTTACCGATACCCATGCGGAAGAGCGTGGACTACTCTCCACCTTTTATACTGATCCATGGCGCGCTTCCCGTTGCGCTAAATCAATCGTTCTCCACCTATCCACATTCCCTACGGTGATGACTGATTCTCTTATTCATTTATAAACATGATCTATCATGAAGAACACAGCCAGAACCAAAAGCGGCAAATCCACAAAAATCTCTTGTAACGATAATGAATAATGTTTCAATATCCGATCAATATCCGAGATTGTGAGACAGTGGTACAATTAAGCCATTCGCTTATTCTTGTGCTCGCTTGTGGAGAATATCCATGACCTCACACCATACTGCGTATATGCTTTTGGCGGAGCAACTCGAAGATCAGGGTATTGATATCGAAGCGGTTAAGGCTGCGCTGCTACAGCAGAAGATCGAGACGCCCAGCTGGGGTTATGCAAATAGCGGTACGCGCTTCAAATCATTTCCCTGGCCAGGTGCAGCGGTAACGACGCGCCAGAAAATTGATGATGCAGCAGTGGTTCATCGTATGACGGGAATTGCCCCTTCTGTTGCCGTGCATATTCCTTGGGACAAACCAGAGGATGGTGATTACGATGCGGTCTGCCAATATGCCGAGCAGCAAGGTGTACGCATTGGTGCGGTGAATCCAAATGTGTTCCAGGATGAAATCTATAAATTAGGCTCGTTGGGGAACCCTGATGGCGCGGTGCGTGAGCAAGCATTGGATCATATTTTGGAATGCTGCTCGCTGATGACGAAATTTAAGAGCCGCGATCTGAGCTTATGGTTTGCCGATGGCACTAATTATGCCGGGCAAGATACATTGCGTGGCAGGAAGCATCGCTTTGAGCATGGCTTACAGCTTGTGTACCAACATTTGCCTGCAAATGGCCGCATGTTGGTTGAATATAAGTTTTTTGAGCCAGCCTTTTATAGCACCGATATCCCCGATTGGGGCACAGCCTATGCCTGGTGTTTGAAGCTTGGCCCACAGGCTCAGGTGTTGGTTGATCTTGGGCATCATGCACAGGGCGTGAATATCGAGCAGATCGTTGGGTTTCTGCTGGACGAGAATCGTCTGGGTGGTTTCCACTTCAATAACCGAAAATATGCTGATGACGATCTGATCGTTGGAAGCGTTAACCCGTATGAACTGTTTCTGATCTATGGTGAACTGGCTGGCGCTGAGCTTGGCGAAGATGAGCCAGCTCGAGGTTGCGCTCGTAATGTGGCGTATATGTTGGATCAATGCCATAATATTGAAGGCAAAATTGCGCCAATGATTGTTTCTGTGCTGAACTGCCAAGAGGCCTACGCAAAGGCACTGATTGTCTCACGCCCGCAATTGGCGGCTGCACAGGCGGCTGGTGAAGTGTTGGCGGCACATCAAATATTGAACGATGCCTTCCGAACCGATGTCCGGCCATTATTGGCGCAGGTTCGCGAGGAGCTTGATGCGCCGATTGATCCATTGGCAGCGTATCGTGCAAGCGGCTACGAACAACTGATTGCTGCTGAGCGTGGTGTTCATTCATCGAGTGGAGGGTTTCAGTAAGCGTTGGAGCATTGGAGCATCGAAGCATTGGAGCCGGGTACCCTCTGGGTGTAGCATTGGAGCATCGGAGCGGGGTGCCCTCTGGGCCAAGCCGGGTACCCTCTGGGTGTAGCATTGGAGCGTTGGAGCGCTGGAGCAGGTGTATTCGTAAGGCTATAGCATTCAATTAGGATTGCTTCAATGTTTCAATGTTTCAATGTTTCAATGCTTAAAAGAGTATGACAACAAACTTCACACTAAGCGCCTTTGGCGATGAGATCGATGCCGATTTAGAGACCCAGCTGAAGCTGTTGGCTGAAGAAGGCATACGCCACCTTGAGCTACGCCGCGCATGGGGCAAGAATGTGCTTGATCTCGATGCGGACGAGTTACGTCAGGCAAAGACATTACTGGATTCCTATGGATTTGGGGTCTCTGCGATTGGCAGCCCAATTGGGAAATCGCAACTTGCTCAGCCGCGAAGCTTTGAGCAGGAACGTATGCAGCGTGCAATTGCGGCCGCAGATATGTTTGGCACCAAGCTTATACGAGTGTTCTCGTTCTATTACGAAGGGGCACCTTCTGCAGTACGTGGTGAAGTGTTGCGGCGAATGGCATTACTGGCGCTACAGGCTGAACAGGCAGGACTGACACTGGTACACGAGAATGAGAAAGATATTTATGGCGATACGCCTGAGCGCTGCTATGATCTGCTCTCATCGGTTGGATCGCCAGCATTACGTATGGCCTTTGACCCAGCCAATTTTGTGCAGTGTGGTGCACGGCCAATGCACGAAGCATGGCCGCTATTGACCGAATTTGTTGACCATATTCATATCAAAGATGCATTCTTCGACGATGGTCGTATCTGCCCAGCTGGTGAGGGCGATGGCCAGATCCCTGAATTGTTAGCAGTGCTCGGCGAGCGCCAGTATGTAGGGTATCTCACACTTGAACCGCATCTTCAGATTGCCGGGCCTGCAGGTGGGTTTAGTGGTGCTGAGGGTATGCGCGTTGCGATACAGGCGTTGCGTCGGCTTCTGCCATAAGGAGCTCCCATGATTGTTGTCACTCCCATCCATCCGCCATATCCGGTTGAGTTGCCGCACATGATCCCAGTACGGCAGGCGCTATCGGCACAACGCGAGGTGGATTTGCGTGCGGCCGTGGAGCGTGAATTGGCAAAGCTGCCACTTGTGGCCCAATTGCCGCGTGGTGCGCGCGTCGCAGTCACAGCCGGGAGTCGTGGGATTGCCCGTATCGCAGAGGTTGTGGCCGCCAGTGTTGCAGCATTACGTGAGCGCGGGTTGGATCCATTTGTCATTCCCGCAATGGGCAGCCATGGTGGGGCAACACCTGAAGGGCAGTTGGCTGTCTTGGCCGATTTAGGGGTGACAGAAGATTTTGTGCGTGCGTCCATCCTCGCGACCATGGAGACGGTTCAGCTTGGTGAGTTAGCTGATGGTACGCCAGTCGTGATGGATCGCTATGCCGCTGAGGCCGATGGCATTCTGCTGATCAATCGAGTTAAGCCACATACCGATTTCCAAGGCGCAATCGAAAGCGGCCTCGCGAAAATTGCAGC
>JANLSE010000556.1:0-1931 GCA_031362265.1 Roseiflexaceae bacterium | reverse complement strand
AGGGATAGAAGAGCGCCGAGTCGCTGCGCAGCTTGGAGATCAGCTGCAAGCCCAGACGGCGCGCCATCAACACGGCATTCTGGTTGCCGAAATGCCCATCGAGCACCAGATAGGTCAGCGCGAGGTGCGGGCGGATGCGCGTCAGGAAGCCCTGGATCAGCGAACTGATGCGGGTATGTTCCGCATTCAGCGGCGCATCAGCCTTGGCCTGCGTGCTGCTCCCGCGCGGGCGACCCGGTTTCCGTTTGGCGGCGGGCGCGGGTGGGGGTGGTGCTGCGACGGGTTCACGCACAATCTGCGCGATCTGCACGGGAAAGGCCTGCCGTTCGGTACAACTGACCAGGGCGAGTGCAAACAGCGCGACCCCCGGCACCGGTTTGCCAAAGATGCTGGAAAAGAAGCGATCCACGCCATGCGTCTCGGTTCCCGCTTTCGTCACAACACACTCGTCGCCGACCAGCAGGTAGCGGTCACCCGGCCTGAGCAGGTGCATCCGCACGAACGTCCAGAGGATCGCTGCCCACGGCAACGTCGTATGAAAGAAGCGCTGAACGGTGCGATAGCTACCACCCGTGCCCGCCCAGCGGGCAAGCCCCAGCATCGTGACCCGCCCGGTCATCGCGAGCATGGCTAGCGCAATCCGGCTCAATTGGCGTCTCGTCGTCATCGTCACCTCAGGATGGAGGCACCACATCAGTGATAGAATAGCGTCCATGGCTTTTGTGTTTCTGTTGATTCGGTTTGATCGCCCCAACAGTACCACAAAAGCCATACATGTTCCCGGTCAATTTGGCGAAGGTATTGTAACCCGAAATATAGCTAGAATCGGAAGAGTGTAGCGTTTGTTTTGATTCTTTGCGCCTTTGCATCTTTGCGTTAAAATCTCCCGCCGATTTTGCCTGAATCGGCGAGCATATTGAGGGTTATTACCAATGAATGAAGCATTTACAATTCCTGAGCAATTACGGCCATATGCGCATACTGTGCAAGCTGGCGGGATGCAGCTGCATTATTATGATGTTGGTAGTGGTGATGCGACGCCAATGATTCTGATTCATGGATTAGGAGATGAGGCCGATACCTGGCGACATGTCTTGTTACCCCTTGCAGAACAGCGGCGTGTTATCGCGCTCGATTTGCCTGGCTTTGGCCGTAGTGATCACCCTAAACGCGCATATACGTTGGCATTCTTTGCACAGACAATTGCAGCGCTGATGGAAGCCCTTGGTGTTGCACGTGCCGTACTGGTAGGTAGCTCAATGGGCGCGGCCACAGCACAACGTTTAGCCCTTGCGCGGCCTGAATTGGTGGAACGGCTCGTGTTAATTGGTGGTTGTGTACCAGCTCAATTTGGTTTACCGCCCTTACCACTGTGGTTCTTCTTGGCACCTGGCTTAGGCGAGGCCAGTTACACTGGAATACGTAGATCGGCCGATGCTGGATATTCTACGCTTGCGCCCTATTACTATCAACTCGATACGCTACCAGATGCCGACCGAGCCTTTCTAGCTGAGCGGGTACGTGCACGCGTATTCAGCGATGGGCAACGACGCGCATTTCTCTCGGCGTTACGCTGGATGACAATTGAACGGGCTGTGCGTGCGAATCAGTTGCGCCAACAGGTGATACAACAAAAGACACCAACATTGTTGATTTGGGGTGAGCATGACGTGATTGCGCCACTTTCAGCAGCATATGCCATGGCTGCACTGCTCCCGCATGCGGAGGTAACCCTGATTCCCGCTTGTGGCCATTTGCCACAACAGGAACGACCAGCTGAGTTGATCGCAGCAATTGGTGGATATCTATTCAATGTCTGATCTATTCTAACTTAGAGTCGAGCACCTCGCGAACCTTGCGCGTCAGTGCAGCTATGGCATATGCTGCTGAAAGTGGCGCAATCACGTCATGCTCACCCCAAATCAACAATG
>JANLSE010000286.1:0-16910 GCA_031362265.1 Roseiflexaceae bacterium | reverse complement strand
TACTGCTCTATGTGCTGAATGCTTTTGCTTGGCCACCAGCATTGGAATGGCTGATTGTGATACTTGGTTGTGCAACGATTGCAGTAGGTAGTGGTTTTACCCCGGCAGCGCTTGCGTATCTTGCGTCGCTAGCGGATGAAGGTGGGCGTGGCTCGACAATGGGAGTCTATACGGTTCTGTTCGGCCTTGGTAATGCAATTGGGGCTGGTTTGGGCGGTTGGCTAGCAAGTGGTATGGCCTTTAATGGCCTTATTCTCGGCACAGCCATTCTTGTCGTTCTGGCGCTTATTGCGGTAACACAGCTCCCAGAGAAGGTTGGGTTAGAGGTCGCAGTGCAACACTGAGCCTTATGCACGCTAGAGTTGGGTGCTAAACGGTAAAGCCCAACTCTACGTTCATCGCCATAAAAGCGCCGATACTGAGCGAAACCAAACTCCTGTTCGCATCAGTGCTGTTTCCCAGGCATTGGCACTGCTAAGTTCTAACAGGAGTTCGAAGCCGCTTGCAACTGATGCGAGATCGAGATCTCCAGCCCAATGTTCAAGAAGCATCGTGAGAACCTGTGGCTCTTCCTGCTCAAGCCGTAGTACTCGTTTGGCAAGTAACAAAACGAGGGCGGCTGTCTGTGGATCATGTACCTCAGCTAGGCGTGCCTCAATCAGCTTTTGGTGCGGGATTTCACTATATTCTGGTTTCTCGGGCAGGCCATAGTGGGGTGTACGTACTGGAAGTTGCAGATCGAGTTGGCGTGTAATCGAGAGCAATGTCTCCCAGGTCAAGAAACGCAAGCGTTCGGCTTCATGTGGTTCAGCACGATTCTGATAGGGGTCACTCAATAGCCAGCCAATCAGCACCTGCTCAAGTGGGCTCTTGGGGATACCATCGTGCCAGAACTGCTGATGGCCGTGTGCCAGCCGATAGGCGCGTTGCTGACGGCAAATTTCTGTCAGATCAGCAACGATTGCAGCCTGCTCGTTTAGGCGAATCTCGCGGAGCGCCCAACGCAACTGCCCAGGATCCTGGCCAGCTAACCGCATGCATGCCGCAAGAACCATGGCGCGCTCATCCGGCGCTTCCAGATACTTTAGGATTAACTCCAGATAGCGCCATGCTCCTTCGCGCGAAATTGGGCCGCGCAAGCGATAATCGATTGCACCGAGAACCCCGGCAACAACGATAAGCCCAGCTGTGTTTGTTGGGCTGCTTCGTTCAGGGGCGCGGCCTAGCCCGGCGGCAAGCCAGCCCTGGATAAGCACATGCACCGCGCGCATACGCTCCCCACCCGATTGATATACCATCACAAGTTGGTTACTTAGCTCTGCGCGTAGGCCTGCATGCTGAGCTAAGGCGTGCAGGATTGGGCTGATTTGGGCAATATGCAGTGGCAATAAAATCGGTATGATTTCATCGCGTAGTGTCTGTATTGTGCGTGAATCGAGCACCTCGCTAATCAGCCGTGCATATTCATCAACGAGCGCTTGGTTAAGTGTGCCAGATGGCACGCTACGAGCAGCCTCTGTATAGGCCAGGAGCGCAACGCTGCGTAACTGCTCAGTGGCCTCAGCAAGCTGTGGATCTAGCTCGGCATCGCTACCACGCAATGCGCTTACTAACGCGCAGATCCGTGGATTGTGTGGCCAATCGCTAAGTAGCGCAACCAGCCGATCCCCATAGTTATGTGCATTCCAGCGCCCAAGCGCACGTGCCAACATCCGCTGCGCTTCTGGAAACGGCATGGCAACAACCGATAGGAGTGCTGGCAGGGCCATTCCTGGTGAAACAAGCGCAACATCGGCGAGGACAGCCATCAGTAGCGTTCGCAGGCGCCGATGTTGGCGAGGTGGCCCATAGGTTGGGTGTTGGCGTTCATCACCAAGTTCCAATGATGTAAGGATCTGACGTACTAACCAGAGTAGGGCATATTGTAAGTGACGGCGATGGAGTGTGACAGCTGGTGCAAGGAGTGCAATGCGTAGCGAGTCGATCGCAGGCTCCAACTGAGGGTCGGAGGTGCTATGCTCATAAAAGGCGAATAGATCGCGCAATGGTTGTAAATCGACCAGATCCAGCATTGGTTGGCCTGGCCCGCGCAGATTCCAAACACGCTCAAATAACTCTTCGAGGGCAGGAAACATCTGCACCTCAGGTAGATGTTCGAGCATACCAAGCGCCACAGCTAAGAGTTGATCACGCCGATCCAATTGTTCATACCAGCGACGCACAATTTCATTGGTTGGCATACGCACAGCCTGGGCAAGAACGCGCCCGAACTCAGCGACGCCTCCTGGTTGATCCAGCATCTGAAAAAAGGTACGGACACGCAATGGGCTACCAAGCAGTGCGGCTGCTTCGAGAACCTTACGCCCGCCAGGTAATACTGCATCTGGTCGAAGAACACGTAACTCAGGTGGCAGGTGTTGATGGCGTTCGACAAAACCGCGCAGAAGATCAAAGGTAAGAAATCGTGGGCTATGTACATGCTCGGCGCTGAGATCAACCCAGTGTTCGATTTCGCCAGATCCCAGATGCCATGCCGTTGGTGCCAGATGGGTGGCCGCTAATATGGTGAGCTCACGCTCCGCAAGGGTGCGGGCAAGCTGAACAAGATCAAGCCCAAGCAGCCGTCGATCGGCACAAGGGATGATCACCACAGCGGCAGATTGATGCGCCAGTAGCATCGCCAGTGATAATTGTTCTGGAAGACGGCCATAACCGATTGGCTCATAACGCAAGAGTTGTGGGCGTACCCCACCCACAACCGCCGCGTGATCGGCAACCGCTGCTGCCAGTTCACGTAAGAATGTACCTGATGGCACTTCGAGTGGGAGCTGAATCACCAGTACGCGTAATTTTTGAGAAGCTCGACGTATGCGTTCAAGCAACTCGGCTTGAAATGGGTTTGCTGGGTCGCAGTGCCCATCCTCCAGAATCAGATCGCCAGAGTCAGCTGTTCCACTGGGTGCGCCTGCTGCCGCCATTGCAAACTGTGCAAGGCGTAGTGTGAGATCAAAATCGCTGCGTGTTGGCAGGATATTGATTGTCTCGCCAGTGATAGGCTCACCGTTAGTGCGGCTCATGTCCCTGAAAATAGTATCGCTCGGATCAATCCGACTCACCGGAGCCGCTGGGGAGGAATCAGATGGATTGCGATCACGCATAACAAGCCTACAAAGCAAGTGGAGTGTGTATTATAGCAGAATGCACTATACACAGTGAGCGTAGCTCTGTGCGTATAGTGCTTCAGGTTGCTTTGTTTGCGGTGTTACAATGGGTAGCGGTAGTTTACCCGTGCGTTAAGTTGGTCTCAAGAAGTGCTGGGCTACTTGGTGCGGCGCTGCCGCCGCTAGGCTCAGCAGTCACCCGAATGGCGCTATAGGTACTGATCTGGCTTTTGGATCGGATCATAAACCAGTCGCGACCATTTCGTGAGGCAAATGTACCGCCACTTACCCAGCCAGTATTGCTTTGTAACCAAACCTGGAAGACCTGTTCATTCGTGAGAACCGGCAGATCTTCGACCATAAGGCATGCAACCTGACCAGTTGGCGTACTCCAGAATGTGCCGTGCGCGGATGTACCAGCTATTTGTTGTACCTGAAGAGCAGGATCATTCAGGAGGACAACCAGCGTCTGCCAATTGGTTCGGCTAGCAGTAACCTGCGCCCCAAGTTGATCAACCTGTTGTTGTAATGAGATATTCCAGCCGAGTAGCGCCACAAACATTGCCGCAATACCAGCCCAGAGTGCCCAAATCCGCGGTATGGGGCGCTGCACGCGGCGTTTTGCAACCGCTGCTTGGTTTTTTGGTGCTGCAATCGGTGCTTGTATAACCTGAGCCTCTACTGTGGCTAAGAGCCGCGCACGCAACTCAACCGGGGGGATTGCCTCAGGTGCATCGAATGACAGAATCTGCGCAATGCCCTGATATGCGGTGAGTGTAACTTTGCACGCAGGACAGTGCAAGATGTGTGCTCGGGTCGGTGCGTCGAGCAGCTCTTCGCCTAGCGCAAAAGCAGCCAATAGTGGCTGTGCTGCTTCGCACTCAAGGGTATCTTGCTGATTTTCGGCTTTCATCGACAACCTTGCACTTTACTCAATATACTATTCAACATACTGCACATATCTTCTACAGAATATACGCAATATCTCGCCTATTTATTCTCTTCTTCTGAAATCCAGTCACCAAGTGACTCGCGCAGCTTATCGAGTGCGAGTCGTAATCTCGTATGAATCGTTCCAAGTGGTGCCTGTAGCTGCTCAGCGATCTCACGGCGTGTAAGCCCGCCCCAGAATGCAAGCTCAACAACTTCGCGCTGTGCTGGTGGAAGTAACGCCATTGCTTGGCGCACTTCATTGCGCAAGAGTGCTTCATCATACCCAGCATCGATCAGAAATGTACTGATCAGTTCATCGGAGACCTCACGGCGGGCAGTTTTGCTACGTCGGCTGCGTAATTCATCGACAGCGCGGTTGCGAGCGATAGTCATAAGCCATGTTACCAGGCTGCTCTGTTCTGGACGATAACTTTCAATCATGCGCCAGCAGCGCACAAATGCATCTTGTGTGACTTCCTCAGCTGCCCCATGATCCTGCACAACCCGTAATGCAACACTAAATACCAGCCGTCCGTAACGGTCGTAGAGCGCCGCCATTCCCTGTGCGGGCTGTGAGCGGAGTAGGGCTATGAGCTCTACATCGGTTAGGATAGTCGTAGAATCATTCATAATGAGCAAGACCCGAGAACGACAGTACCGATGAATGAGAATAAGAGAACATTATGTACTGCATGTACTGTAGCACGTAGGAGTGTAGTGCGTCAATTCAGTAAAGTCCAATTTGCATGAAACTCAGTCTTGTATCTTGCAACTGGTTGTTCGAGCGCTTGCACTTGATTGGATCTTCCCGCATAATACAGGAGCAATAACGACGTATCTTATGGCAGGCTTGTGTACCAGAGGCAATCCATGATCCCATTTGGGATCATGGATTGCCCGTGGGAGGGAAGTATGGGCTGGTATCGTACTAGCTATTTCCGTTGGCTGATCGTATTTCTGATTATCGTGGGAGTCGCTCCAATCCTTCCAGTAGGCCAGGCGCTAGCCGATGATCCACACTTTGGGTTTCCTTTCGCGCTTAACGGCACTGGCCCAAATGCCTATGGCTCCGCAATTGGCGACCTAAATGGTGATGGTGCCAATGATCTGCTTGTCACAGGTGTGTTGGTGCCTGGTTTCCCTGGGGCTCAGCTGCGGCCTGTACAGATTTTCTTCAACCGCAATGATCAGACTGGCACGTTTTTAGCACCCGTCGATTTACCTGGTAGCACGGGTGATTCGCATGCTGTGGTAATTGCCGATCTGAATGGCGATTCGTTTAATGATATTGTGCTGACGCGCTACCTACCAGCAACCAACCCTGAGGCTCCCATCCGCTACTACCTCAATACCCCCGCCAACCCTGGCACCTTCAGTGGGCCATTTAATCTCGTGAGTCCTGTTTCGCAAATCCTGAATTCTTCGGCTGGTCTTAGAGTTGCGGTTGCTGATCTCACCGACGATGGGTTGCTCGATATTGTGGTAGGGAATGATACCCGCCCTGCCGAAGTTTTCGCGAACAATGGCGATACGCCACCCACCTTCGCGCTAATCAGTTTTCTCCCGCCGAATCCAACTGCGGCGACACTTCCACAAGCATTCGCAACTCTGATTGGCGATCTGGATGGCGATACGATCCCTGATGTTGTGCTGGCAAATATTGGTGTAAATGGTGTGCCTTCGCAAATCTACCTTGGCACTGGTGGCGGTACCTTCGATCCTCCATTTAACTTGCCAGCCAGCGGCCAGAATACCTTCGGCGGCGTTTTAGTTGATCTGAATAGCGATGGGTTGCTCGATATTGTTCTGGCAAATGCCACTACGACTAACCCAGCTAGTCCACATGCCAGCCAGGTTTATTTGAATACCAGTACCGTTGGCAATTTGAGCTTTGCTGCGCCAGTTGATCTCCCTGATAGCGAGAATAGTTTCACTCGCGCAGTGGGTGCCAGCGATGTGAATGGTGATGGTGCTCAGGATCTGATGTTGGGCAATTTTGGCCCATTCTCGCAAGTCTATATCAATCGTAATGATGGCAGCGGCACGTTCGTTACGCCAGTACAGTTGATTGGAAGCGGCACACCAGTTTCGAGTCTAGCACTTGGTGATTTGAATGGTGATACTCAAAACGATTTAGTGCTCGTCAATCGCCCAATTCTGGACAAAGTGAGTCCTACGAATATCTTTCTTAGCAATCGCGGTGGCACCTTTAGTGCAGCTGGGTTTGGCGCGCCGATCTCAATTGCGGCTGGGTTTGACCCTAATGCCCCAGTTGATGCTACTACTGGGCGTAGTGGTAAGGGTGTGCTCTTGGGTGATGTCAATGCTGATGGCGCGCTCGACATGTTGGTGGTCAATGCCAAATTCACCAACAATCCGGCTCTCAAACCATCGCAGCTGGTATTGGGCAAGAACAATCCAACGAGTAGCTTTTCCCCAGTCGACCTCACCGGTACGGGGCTCCTTACCTTCGATGGCGCGTTTGGTGATCTTAATGGTGATGGGTTGCTCGATATTGCGCTGGCAAATAGTGGCGATCCCTCGCAGGTACTGCTGAATGTACCTAGTGCGCCAGGCACATTTGCCCAACCAATCAATTTGCCCGGCCCAATTGGTACTGGCCGATCTGTTGCCCTGGCCGATCTCAATAATGATGGGCTGCTTGACATCGTCCTTGGTTTTCAGGAAAGTACCACTCCAGTGAGCTATTTCCTGAATATACCTGCCAATCCTGGCACATTCAGCGCGCCAGTGGCGATTACGGGCACGAATGGGCCAACCCTGGGAATTGCGGCGAGCGACCTGAATGGCGATGGCCGCCCCGATCTGGTGTTGGCGAATTACCTGACACAGGCGAGCCAGGTTGTGATCAATCAGGGTGGCAACACACCAACATTTGCGGTTACCGATCTTACTGCAAGTGGCAGGCAAACCGATGGTGTCGCGCTTGGCGATGTTAATGGCGATCAGTTGCTCGATATTGTGCTTGCGAATTTTGGCCTCCCATCACAAGTCTATCTGAATGCGTTCGCCAACCCTGGCAGCTTTGGCGCACCACGCGATCTGGTGGGTAGTGGCAATAATAGCATTGGAGTCGGGCTAGGTGATTTGAACAGCGATGGACAATTAGATATTGTGCTTGGGAATTACGCTGGTCAACTCTCGCAGGTTTTCCTCAATACTGGGAGTGGGCAGTTTGGATTGCCATCCAGTATCCTTGGCAGTGGCCGCGATACGACGCGGCTCTCACTTGGTGATGTCAATGCTGATGGTGCAATCGATGTTGTGCTTGGCAATGCCGAACTCTCCAGCCAGATTTTCCTTAATACGAATGCCAGTGGCTTTAGTACAGCCACAGCGATTGCTGGAACGGGAAGCAACAGTATTGCCGTTGCGGTGGGCGATCTAAATGGCGATGGCGCCCTCGATCTACTACTCGCGAATAACCGCGAAACCTCACAAATTGCGCTGAACCGCAATGATGGTAGTGGGCGTTTTGCATTGCCGACCGCATTAGCGGGTGGTGCACAGCCAACGCGTGGTGCGGCGTTGGCGGATCTGGATGCGGATGGCAAGCTGGATATCATCCTTGGTAATCATAGCCAGCCTTCACAAATCTATCTCCAAGGTGCGAATGGCTTTACGCTACCAACGCCTCTAGTAGGAAGTGGCGGTAATACCCAGACGGTTGCCACTGGCGATTTGAATGGCGACAACTTGCTCGATCTCGTGCTAGCTAATGCTAATCAGCCTTCGCAGGTGTTCTATAGCATACCTGGTGCTCCAGGCACCTTCGGTACACCGGTGCCACTGCCAGATAGTGGGCGGGCATCACTTGGAGTACGCTTGGCCGACCTGAATGCGGATGGCCTGCTCGATATTGTATTGGCGAATTTCCAGGCCGCCTCACAAATCTATCTGAATGATGGCACTGGCAGCTTTGCACAGATCAAACCGAGCGACTTGGTTGGCAGTAATGGCTTAACGAATGATGCTGGCGTGGCCGATGTCAATGGCGATGGCACGGTTGATATTGTGTTGAGTAAATTCCGCCAGCCATCACAAGTCATTTTGAATGGCGGTGTGAATGGATTTGCCGCGCCTGTCAATATCTCTGGTACTGGCAATTTTAGCAATCGCTTGGCTATTGCAGATTTGAATGGCGATGGTGCACCAGATGTAGTGCTGACCAATGCGGTTGGTTCGGCTTCGGTTGGTGCTGGTGCCCAGCCTTCACAAGTGCTGCTAAACCGTAATGATGGTACTGGGCTATTTAGTACACCGCTGAATCTGACCGGTGGGGTTGGCTTCCTGAGCACAGCAACCGGTGATCTAAATGGCGATGGTGCAGTTGATATCGTGTTTGCCGCTGGCGTTGGCATTGTCGGCAGTGGTGGCCCGCTCAGCCAAGTCTATTTCAATGGTCGTACACTTACTGCGCGTTTACCGGTAAGTGTGCCAACAATCAGTGTAAGCCAGCCAATTGGCCTGCCGAATGCCGACAATAATGCTGCGCCACAGGTTGTGAGTACGCCAACTACGACGGTGACCTATACACTTGCTAACCGTGATGGCATCGCGCCACGTGAGGTGCGTGCCTCCTATTCACTCGATGGCGGCAACAGTTGGCGTCCCGCAATTGCGGCAACCGGTTCGATCACCAGTGGGATGTTCCTGTTTGGTAGCGCGCCACAGTTTAATGGTGTCAACCAGTCGCTGAGTGTACCAACCATCAATGGGTTGCCAACCGGAAATCAGCCGCATACCATCGAAGTCTGGCTGCGAGTCGATCAATTCCCCACAACCCAAGCACCCGTTCTCCAGCTTGGCAATGCTGGTGTAGCAGGGCAGAGCTGGGTGTTGAAGGCCAATGGCACGCTGGAGATTGCTGCGGCTGGTGGCACGGCTGTCCCAGTACCACTGACAGTTGGAACATGGGCGCATGTTGCAGCAACATTCGATGGTGCCAGTATTGGGGTTTACCTGAATGGAGTGCCGATCGGGACGACAGCTGCCACCTTTGATCTGCAAGGCACCCCATTGGTAGTGGCTGGTACGCCTGCGAGTGGTGAGCAGCGCTTCGCTGGTTCGATTGATGAATTGCGGATCTGGAGTACGAGCCGTACCCTGGAGCAGATCCAATCCGGCGTGCGAGCCGTGGTTGCCGACACAAGTACCGGCCTTGTAGCAGCATACCATTTTAGCGAGGCGCAAGGTGCGAATGTAAGCGATAGCACGCCGCATGCGAACACCGCCACGTTGAGTGCTGGTACCGCCTGGATCGCTCCGGCGCTGCCATTTCCGTTTGTCTGGAATGTGCGTGCCAGTGGGCTGTTCGGCCAGAGTAATGCGGCACGCCTACGGCTTGAGGCCATCCCGAGCACCAAAGCGCGGGTTGGTGGTACTTCAGGGCCATATCAGCGGCCATTTGCTACCGCAACAAGCTTCCCCTTTGCGGTGCGCGGCAACCCGATTCAAGTACTTGATGCTGGCCAACCGGCCAGTGATGCGATTGTGCTACGTCGCCCAGCAGGCCCTAGTGCGCTATTTAGCCTGGTTGCTGCTTCGTCGAGCGCAGCGGCGTTCCGTACTGACACAGCGGGCTTCCTGCGCGGGCGCGGAACAATTGCAGTGGGTGATGAACTGATCGCCCTGCATCCGCTTACCAGTACAGGAGCCTATTCGGGCAGCTACACGCTCTATCATACTAATATCACGCCAACCACCGGTGGTGTCCAGGGAACAACCATCGCGCAGCTAGGCCAACAGACGCTGAATGTATCAGCCGATCGCCCGCTATTACTCTTCAATCTGGTTGTGTCGCTGGAGTGGGATGCGCGCAACGATGAGCGCTTCAAGAGCCAATTGAAGAGCGATTTGGCACGCACATCCGAATTACTCTTTACTGCTAGTGGTGGCCAAATTGCACTCGGCCCAGTGGCGATCTACCAGGATAAGGAGAACTGGGATTTTGCCGATGTACGTATCTACGCCACTAATCGTCTGCGCCCAAATGCGATTATTGGTGGTGTTGTTGGCGATGTCATAACCGATTCGCTTTCCTTGCAGGCGAATAATCCAATTTTGCCAGCGCTGATCTATGCGCCAGGCCAAGTTCGCATGGGTGCGGTTTGGAATCGTTTCGGTAACCCAGCCGCCGGAAGTTTGAGCGAAGATTGGCCGCGCACCCTAGCACATGAGCTCGGCCATTATCTGCTGTTCCTTGATGATAACTATGTTGGCCTGGATAACAACAATGCGGTGACAACAATTGATACCTGCCCTGGCATTATGAGCGATCCATATGTTGGTCAGGTCAAATTCCGCCCCGAATTGGAATGGCTCTCAGGCTGTGGCAGAACGTTCTCGAATCTGCGTACCGCCCAGAATGGCATTGGCCGCGCCGATTGGCAGACGATCTCCACTTTCTACCCCGGCCTGAAGCAGCCACAGGTTGGCTTCTCGCAGCTCACCTCTGGGCCAGTGAGTATGCCGCTGGAGGTAACCGAGATTCAGTCGATCGATCCATTGACACCAACTGAGCGATTGGATGTGCCGATCTTCTATACGTTTACTCCAGCGGGGCGTTATCTGCCAACCCGCAATGCGCGTGCGTATCTATTCCAGCAAACACCACTTGGGCCACGAATGACATCCCTAGGACGTTCTAGTATCGATCAGGTGTTGGCACGTGGTGCTCGGGTTGGCGATGAACTATGTCTATTCGATCCAGGGTTCCGAGGGCAACCACCGGTTGGCGGCTGCGAGCAGATCAGCACCGGCGATGAACGGCTCAATTTGGCGAACCTCCAGGGCTGGAATCCCGATGTACGTATTACACCTGTAACCTCAGTGACACTTTCGTTGGAGGCGCGTAACCTACCCGCCGATGTTACGAGTATCCAGGCACGCCTGTTCCCAGTGGACGATGCGGTATCTTCACCGGCTGCTCAGCCATTGATCGCACGTGGTGGCGGGGTCTATAGCAGTACAATTACTTTTGCCAAACCAGTAAGCGGAGCCTTCGCACGTATCACGGCCAATTCGCCAAACCAGCAGCGCGAGGTTGTGAGTGAATTCGCGCTAGATGGCAATTCTGGGGCTGGGTTCCGTGCTGGTGGTGGGGCTGGGTTCCGTGCTGGTGGTGGAGCTGGGTTCCGTGCTGGTGGTGGCAGCTTCTTACGGGCCGGTGCCGCGCCAGTGTCATCGGTTGAGGGCGATGTCATGATGGTGGCAGATGATGTCAGTTTTGGCGATGGGCAGTTCTTACTGCTACAGAGTACAACTGCATTGCCACTACCACCACCCTGGGGTACGGTGATCGGCTCAGGCTATCGCTTTACAACCTCGAAGACGGTACCCAACCTTAGTAGTGTTGAGCTGCAGTTCAATTACCTTGGCAGCGAAGTGCCACCTGGCGAGGAGACGGGTATACGGGTCTACTTTATGGGTGTGAATGCGACGACCTGGCTTGCATTGCCAACACGACTGGATAACTATCATAATCAGGCTTCGGTACGTTTCAAAGGGCCAGGGTTGTATGCCCTTATGAGCAGTATCGATATATCGTTGTATGGTGGGAGCTGGAATCTCTTTGCCTACCCTGTGCAAGGCCCAGATTCCGCTCCTGCTGAAGCACTAGCTTCTGTGGCGGGTGCATATGATGCGATCTATGGCTATTACCCACAGGACACCGCAGATCCCTGGAAGGTATATAGTCCAAATGTTCCTGCCTTTGTAAATGACCTAACCGGACTAACATTTGGGCAGGGCTACTGGATTAATGTAACTTCGGTGATCAACCAGACGCTACAATTGCGTGGTGGCGTGAGTTTGCAATCGGCTGTTCAAACGCAGGCGGTTGCGCTGCCTATTCCACCTGCAACCTACTATGGCCGAATTGTGGGTAGTGGCAGTGCCACGCCAAAAGCCGGTCAACAGTTTGAAGCCTGGGTTGGCGCAACACGATGTGGGCGGGCAACCACGCAGGCAGTGGGTGGCGCGATTGTGTATGCTGTCGATGTCTCTGCAAGTGTTGCTGGTGCAACGTGTGCGGTGCCTGGGCAGCGAATTACATTCCGTTTGAATGGGCGGAATGTTGGTAGCACGGTGTGGGATAATAATCGTATCCATCAACTCGATCTTGCGAGTGATTATCGCGTGCAATTGTCGCTGATCGTGCGCTAAGGTTGGTTTCCCAGATATATTGGCAGGGTTCTGCGATGATACATCGGCTGGCAGCCTATATTCCCCAAGATCGTCGTCTCGCACTGGCTGGCCAGTTCGATTTGCCGGATCGTGCCTATGGTGCTGTCCTATTCGCTGATATTTCGGGCTTCACGCCTCTCACAGAGGCATTGTCACGTTCATTTGGTTCGCGGCGTGGCGCAGAAGTATTGACTGCCCAGATTAGCCAGGTCTATGAAGTCTTGATCGCTGAAATTGATCGCTATGGTGGCAGTGTTATCAGCTTTGCAGGTGATGCAGTTACCTGCTGGTTCGATAACGACCAGCAAGCGGTTGGTCCGCAAGGGTTAAGCAGCACCACAATCGTGGAGCGCTCAGTGGGAACATCAGTTCGTCGTGCAACTGCCTGTGCACAGGCGCTCCAGGTGGCAATGCGTGGTGTTGCGGCGATCCCGATTTCTGAACAGGAAACGGTAACACTCGCCCTTAAGGTTGCGGTCGCAACAGGTGCTGCCCGCCGCTTTGTTGTTGGTGATCCAGCGATTAAACTGATCGATACACTGGCAGGGATAACCATTGATCGAGTTGCCGCTGGTGAACATCTTGCCAAGCCCGGTGATATTATTCTTGATCGGGCGAGCGTTGAGGCGCTAGGCCCATTAGCAACCATTGCGGAATGGCGTGCAGATGATCTGCATGGCGATCAATTTGCAGTGTTGGCTAGCCTTACAAGCGAAGTACCCACCCAACCCTGGCTTATTCCCGATTACCAGCAATTAACGGACGAACAGCTACGCCCATGGATCTTGCCAGCCATCTATGAGCGTGAACAATCGGATGTGGGCGATTTCTTCACAGAATTACGCCCAGCGGCTGCACTGTTCTTGCGCTTTGTTGGGTTTGTTTATGAGCGTGACGATGCTGGCGCACAGCTCGATGCACTCGTTCGGGTAACGCAGCAAGTAGTGGAGCGTTATGCTGGCACAGTGATGCAACTAACGATTGGCGATAAGGGTGCCTATATCTATGCCGCTTTTGGCGCACCAATTGCCCATGAGGATGATGCTCGGCGTGCGGTCTATGCGGCAATCGATATTCGTCAGGCTGTTGCTGCACTCGGTGTTGTGGCACCGCTTCAGATTGGGGTGAGTTTTGGTACGATGCGTGCTGGGCCGTTTGGCGCAAGCACTTGTAAAACGTATGGCGTGATTGGTGATGATGTGAACCTGGCCGCACGGCTTATGCAGTTTGCAGCGCCTGGGGAAATCGTGTTGAGTGGGCGTGTTCAGCAGGATGTAGCAACTGATTTTGCCACCACGCCACGGCCACCCGTGCTGTTAAAGGGCAAAGCTAACCCGGTGCCGATCTTTGAATTAGTTGGGGTGCGCCAGCAACGCGCACTACGCCTTGAAGCCCCGACCTATGCATTGCCGATGATTGGCCGCCAGCGTGAGTTGACACAGATTCTCGAGCAGTTGGAATATGCACGTACCGGCAGTGGGCGGATTGTAGCTGTCGAAGCTGAAGCTGGGCTGGGCAAATCGCGCCTAGTGGCCGAAGTTATTCGTGGTGCCGTGCGGCGTGGTCTAGAGTGTTATGGTGGGGCAGCACGCGCCGATGGCATCACAGCGCCATATCTTGTTTGGGGGCCGATCTGGCAGGCACTGTTCGGTGACGACGCACTGGCACCCTATGGGCAGCGTGTGCTCGCTCTAGAGGCACAGATCACGCGCTGGGCACCAACGCGCCTTGCAGCGCTCCCACTTGTTGGTGCGCTCTTCGCGATTGATATTCCTGAGAATGAATTTACGCGCACCCTCGAACCACGCGATCGGCAGGGCGCTCTACATGCCCTGCTGCTAGAGTGCCTCACAGCGGTTGCACAGGCGCGTGGTGGGTTGCTGATTGCGCTCGAAGATCTGCACTGGATCGACGCTGCCTCAGAATTGCTGCTTGAGCATGTAGCGCGCGCAATTGTCGATCTGCCGATCTGTATCGTTCTTGCGCATCGGCCACTCGAACCGAAGCAGCATAGTTTGATCGCACTGATGCAGCTTGACAATGCGCTGACAGTCCACCTCGATGAGTTGGATCAACCTGAATCGGAACAATTGATTCGTTCCAAGGTGTTGCAACTATTCCCAGATGAAGATTTGGTTGTTCCAGATACGCTGATTGAGCAATTGAGTACGCGCGCACAAGGTAACCCATTTTATCTGGAAGAACTGCTTAACTATTTACGCGACTTAGGCTTAACTCCAACGACTCAACTTAATCTCGCGATGCTGGAACTGCCAACGAGTCTGCATAGTTTGGTATTGAGCCGTATTGATCACTTGAGTGCGCGCCAGCAGTTAGTATTAAAGGTCGCCAGTGTACTCGGGCGGCGCTTTGGCTTCCAGATGTTCCAGCAGGTCTATCCGGCTTCCGATGCATCCGAGATACTGCACCGTGAACTGGAAACCTTATCGCATGCGGATTTGACCCCACTCGATACCCCAGAACCCGAATTGGCCTATCTCTTCAAACATATTGTGACACAGGAGGCGGCCTATGAAAGCCTGACATATGCAACGCGGGCAGTGCTGCATGAGCAGGTTGGTGATTATATCGAACGCACAATTGGAGAACTAGGCGCCGGGAGTGTTGACTTGTTGGCCTATCATTACTTTCTCAGTAACAATCTACCAAAGAAACGCCACTACCTGCGCCGTGCTGGCGAGGCTGCAGCGGCACGCTATGCTAACCTCGCTGCATTAGAATATCTTAACCGCGCATTGGCGCTTGTTCCAACAGATGATGTGCTTGATCAATACCTCTTGCTCGCTCAGCGTGAGCAGGTGTTTGCTTTACAAGGAGCACGTGAAGAACAGGCGAGTGATTTGGCGCATTTGGCTGAACTTGCTATACAGCTTGGCAACCCAGTTCAACAGGCTGAAGTGGCAGTACGCCAGGCCAATTATGCGTATCTGATTGGTGATTATGAACAGGCGATCAGCGCGGCAATGCATGCAGTTGCGTTGGCTGAAGCTGCTCAGATGCCAGCTGTAGCCGCACACGCGCAACAGGAATGGGCCTGGGCACTGATTGGCCAGGGAAACTATGTTGCCGCGCGTGAGCAGGCTACACGCTGCTTACAGCTTTCACAGGCAGCTGGTGATCAGCGCATCACTGGCCGTGCATACCAGGCACTTGGTGAAATTGCAGGCTATCAGGGCGATCATGCCGCCGAATATGCCTTCTATCAGGATGGATTAGCAATAACCCATACTATAGGTGATCGGCGTACCGAAGGGAATTTGCTCAATAACCTGGGTGTCGCTGCGGTAGAACAGGGTGACTATGCCGCTGCACGCACCTTCCAAGAACAAAATCTGCGGATCACCAATGAGATCGGTAATCGCCGCGGCCAAGGGTTTGCGCTTGGGAATCTCGGCGATGTGGCAGCGCGTCAGGGTGATTATCAGGCGGCACAGGAATACCTTGAGCAGTGTTTGCGGATCATGCGTGCGGTTGGTAGCCGCCAAGGGGAAGCAATCGCGCTCTGGAATCTCAGTAAGGTTGCGTGCCTGCAGGGCGATTATCCGCCAGCCGAGCGGTTTGCGCGTGATTCATTAGCAATTGCCCAACAGATTGGCGATCAATATTCTGTGGCAGGTGCACAAATGGCGCTTGGGGATGTGTTGCTACGGCTTGGCCGCATCCCCGAAGCAGAACAAGCATGCAGTGCTGCCTTCGAAGTGAGACAGGTTATGAATCAGCAGCATCTCGCCGATGAGGCTCAGGCTGGGCTTGCGCGAGTTGATCTGGCGCGTGGGGATCCCAACGCCGCACGTGAGCGCCTAACAGTGCTCATTGATTATATTCTGCAGGGTGGTACGCTTGAGGGTGTGGAAGATCTACTATTGATCCTACTTACCTGCTGTGAAGTCCTTCAGGCTACTGGCGATACACGAACGGTGCCAATGGTGGAGCTATCATACCAGGAACTCATGAAGCGCGCTCATACCATTCCCGATGCGCCAACCCGGGAGCGATTCCTCACTCAAGTGCCATATCACCAAGCGATTCTTCGTGCACAAGCCAATGGCAGGCCTGGATCCTGAGCGCTCCACCCAAAGCCTTCTGAAGCATGGTATAGTTATAGTGTAAGCACGATATTAGCGTAGGAGTGCGCGTGACTACTCTCCTTGTGGTTCGACACGGCTCTAACGATTGGGTGCATGGTCGCCTTGCTGGGCGGCTTGCTGGAGTCCATCTGAACGATGCTGGTCGCCAGCAAGCTGAGGCAGTATCCGCCCGCTTAGCGGATCTCCCAATTGAGGCGATCTATACCAGCCCGCTTGATCGAACCGTTGAAACGGCACAGGCGATTGCCGGGCCGCGGAACCTTCCGCTTCGTATCATCGAGAATGTGCAAGAAGTTGATTATGGCGAGTGGCAGGGTGCGGAACTGAAGGAACTGTATAAGCACGAGCTTTGGCCAGGGGTGCAATTCTACCCGAGTGGCACACGCTTCCCAAATGGCGAAACCCTTGGCGAGGCACAGAATCGGATGGTCGCGGCGCTCGATATGTTACGTACACGCCATCCCAAAGGCATGATTGTTGTTGTTTCCCATGCTGATAT